>JBFMAS010000774.1:0-15016 GCA_040755575.1 Thermodesulfobacteriota bacterium | reverse complement strand
GGGTGCGCCCACGTGCGGCCCTCCTCCGATCAATTGACACGACAGGCGCCTCGCGTCTACCGGTGCACCATGCGCCTCGAGGGCAAGGTCGCGATCGTGACGGGTGCTGCCTCCGGCATCGGCCGCGCCATCGCACGGCGCTTTGCGCGCGAGGGCGCGGCGGTCGTGGCGCTCGATTGCGACGCCAGCGGCGCGGAGGCGGCCGTGCGCGAGATCGTGGCCGCGGGCGGCCTCGCCGCGGCGGTGGTCGGCGACGTCACCGAGGACGCGTCCGCGGCGCGCGCCGTCAGCGAGGCGACCGGCGGCTTCGGCGCGCTCGACGTGCTGGTCAACTGCGCCGGCTACGGCGGCGGCGGCGCGGGCGCAGCGTCGAGCTTCGACCTCGAGCTCTGGCAGCGCAGCATCGCGATCAACCTGACGGGTCCCTTCCTGCTGATCCGGCACGCCATCCCGCCGATGCTCGAGCGCGGCTCGGGCTCGATCGTCAACGTCGCGTCCGCCGCAGGGCTGGTCGGGATGGCGGGCACCTTCGCCTACTCGGCTGCGAAGGGCGGTCTCGTGAACCTGACGCGCTCGCTCGCCGTCACCTACGCCGACAAGGGCGTGCGCGTGAACTGCATCTGCCCGGGCGTCACCGACACGCCGATGCTCGACGTCGTCCACGCGCACCCGCAGCGCGACAAGATCCTCGCGGCGTACCGCCGCATGCAGCCGATCGGCCGCCTCGCGACGCCGGACGAGATCGCCGCCGCGGCGCTGTTCCTCGCGAGCGACGAGTCGCGCTTCGTGGTCGGCGCCGCGCTGGCGGTCGACGGCGGCTGGACCGCGCAGTAGCGCTCACGCAACGGCGTCCTGGCGCCGGGCGACCCGCAGCATGCTGCGGAAGAACGCGAGGCTCACCAGGAACGGCACGGCGTAGTACGCGACGCGGAAGATCAGCACCGCCACCACCGTCTGCTCGATCGGCACACCGAGCGCGACGAACACCGTCGTCATCGAGCCCTCCATGATGCCGATGCCGCCGGGCGCGAGCGACACCAGCGAGAACAGGATGCCGACCGCGAAGCCGACGGTCACCAGGGGGAACGGGATGTCGAGGTGGACGCACCAGAACGCGCCCCACAGGACGCCGAGGGTCACCACCCAGTCGAGGATGATCCACAGCACCGGCAGCACCATGTGCCGCCAGTTGGTCAGGATGAAGGCGAAGCCGCGCTCGATGTTGAGCTGCAGGCGCCACAGGCGGATCCGGCGCGGCATGCGGTGGTGCGGCAGGACGCGCCGCGCGATCACGTGGCTCGCCTCGAGCCCCCAGAACAGCACGCGACGGCGAACGCCGCGGTGCAGCAGCAGCAGCAGGGACAGCAGCGTCGCGAGGACGAACAGCGCCAGCAGCACCGCCGCCGAGACCAGCGCCGCCGTGCCGAGCGACTCGTGCGTCAAGAGGAAGACGAAGCCCATCGCGAGGAAGATGAGCAGCGTCAGGTTGGTGATCAGGCCCTGGACGAACGAGATCGTCACCGCGCGCCCCACCGGGATGCCGGACTGGCGGAAGAAGTACATGCGCAGCGCGAAGCCGGACAGCCCGCCGGTCGCGACGATGTAGTTGACGATGTTCGAGACGAAGGTGATGCGCAGCATCGGCAGGAAGCCGATCGGCGTGCCGGCGGCGCGCGCGATGCCGTCGTAGGACATCGTCATCAGCACGTAGCTCAGCAGCGTGGCGCCGACGGGCACCAGCAGGCGCGGCCACGCGATGGTCGAGGCGACGTTCAGCAGCTCGCGGCCGTCGCTGTAGAAGAACAGCAATCCGAAGCCGACCACCGCGAATGCGACGGTCGCGACGATCAGCCGCCGGCTCGAGTAGCGCGACAGCTCGGGCGACGGGCCGAGGCCCGCGGCGGCGACGGCGTCCGACGCGCCGCTTGCCGCCTCGACGGGACCCCTCCGCAGCGGGCGCGCCCGGCGCGCCGCATCCGGCTCAACGTGCACGCGCACTCAAGGTCACGCGGGAGGCGCCGAAGCGACCGCGTGCCGACCAGGCGACGAGGCCGCCGATCGGGCCGCCGAGCAGCGCACCGACCACCGCCGCGCCGGCGAGCTCGCGAAAGGTCGGCTGCGGCGATCCGATGCTGGGAAAGGTGTAGGCACCGACGAACGACGCGGCGGTCGCGATGACGAGCGACGCCGCCGTCTCGCCCGCGCCGGTGGCACGGTCGAACAGCACCGCGCCGGCGAGGAGCGACGCGCCGATCGCGAGCGTCAGCCACCAGGGCGGCAGGCGGTGCGGGTGCAGCGACAGGGTGAGGACGCGCTCCGCCTGGCCCTCGACGCGCAGCGACGACACGCGGAGGTTCTCGCGGTGCGGGTTCTCGACGACGACCGTGGTCGCGCGCCGCTCGCGCAGCACCTCCACCGACTGGCTTCGGCTCTGGCGCTGGCGCTGCCAGGTCTCCTTGAACTCGCCCTGGAACGTCTGCGAGGGCGTCTCGTCGCCCTCCAGCGTGAGGGCGTAGCGCGCGGCGCGCGCGCCGCCGGGATCCGCCTCGTAGAGGTGGCCGTCGATCAGCATGTCGAAGCGGCGCACGGCGCTCGTCGGCAGGGTGATGGGCAGGTCGTCCGCTGTCGCATCGACCGTGAACCAGCGCTCGGCCGGGTAGATGCGTCGGTGGACGGGGTAGAACATGGCGATGAGCCAGAGCGCGCCGAACGCGACCGCGAGGGCGCGGCCCCGGGGAGACAGCCGGTGGGCGTAGCGCATCGGGAAGAAGAGCACCATGCAGAACAGCAGGAAGGCGTCGATCGCCAGTGCCGGCCGCGTCGCCATCATGTCCAGCAGGCCGAGGATGTAGAGCAGGAGGAAGACGATCGCACCGACCAGAGGGGGCAGGAACGTGCGCAGGGCGTCCTTCAGAGACGCCGGGCTGTAGCGCCGCAGCGGCTTACGGCGGTAGGGAGCCCCGACGCGGCGGCGCGCAGGACGGGCGGGGGGCATGGCGAAAACGTAGCACGCGGTTTCAGCGGCGAGAAAGCTGCATGCCTTCACCAGCCGCGCAGCTCGATGGGCCACGTGTCGAGCACGCGCTCGGCGTCCACCAGGTGGACGCGCTCGTGGTACGCCATCGTCGGATCGACGTGCGCCGGCCACACCCGCACGCGGTCGCCGACGCGCAGCGAGCGAGCGTCGCGCGGCGCGTCGGCCGCCTCGCCCTCGACGCGCAGCCTCGTCTCCTCCTCGAGGCCGAAGGTCAGGTGCTCGTCGGAGCAGAACCACACCCTGGCGCCGTCGAGCGTCGGGTTGCCGTGGTCCATGCCGAACGCCTTCAAGCCGCAGTCGGCGACCGCGAAGCCGGGTGACACGGAGACGACCGTCGCGAGCACGCTCAGCGCCTGCCGGAACGGCAGACCCAGGCGCGCGTACGCCGTGTCCATGAGCGCGTAGGAGCCCGCCTGGATCTCGCTCGCCCACGTGTTGACGTCGTACGTCCCCGTCCCGCCGGCCGACACCACGTCGCCGCCCACCTCGGCGTGCGCCGCCTGCAGGAGCCGCATCGCCTCCGCCGTCTTGCGCGTCCGCACCTCGCGGTCGTCGAGCCCGACGACGTGCCCCTCGTAGCCCATCACGCCGCGCACGCCGAGGCCCTCGCGGCGCGCGAGGTCGGCGAGCCTGCCCGCCGCGGTCGGATCGCAGCCGCAGCGCGGCAGCCCCACGTTGACGTCGATCAGCACCTCGCGGATGCCGCCGCGCGCCGCCGCCGCGATCGTGGCCGGCGAGTCCACGGCCAGCGTGACGCGTGCATCGACGCGCGCGAGCCGGCGCGCGTCGGCGAGCTCGTTCGCGAGCAGGATGTCGTCGCGCAGCCCCGCCGCGGCGAGGCCTTCGACCTCGCGCACGGTCGCGCACGTGAAGCCGCGGTGCCCGTGCTCCGCCTGCAGCCGCGCGAGCGCCACGCACTTGTGCGCCTTGACGTGCGGCCGTAGCCGCGGTCCGGGCAGCGCGGCCGACATCGTCGCGAGGTTGTGCTCGAGGTCGCGCCGCTCGATGAGCAGCGCGGGCGTCGTCAGGTCGTGCGTCGTCACCCCACCGGTATGGGGGAACGCCTGGCCGCCGACAAGCGCGGCACGGCGTGGCGACGGGCGCGAGCCGGCCCGTGCGGTGCGGCGACCGGGTCAGGCGATCACGCCGAGGCGCGAGCGCGCGTCGTACGAGAAGCCGGGGAAGACGGCTGCGACGTCCGGGTTGCGGAGGTGCTCGACCAGGATCTCGGCGAACAGCGTGCGGAAGTCCGTCGTCACGGCGAGGTCGCGGCCTTCGAAGAGCTGGCCCGCCGCGAGCCCCGGCCAGTCGCCGTGGACGCGGCCGCCCGCGACGCGTCCGCCGAGGAGCAGCATCGCGGTGGCGTGGCCGTGGTCCGTGCCGCCGCTGCCGTTCTCGTCGAGCGTGCGGCCGAACTCGCTCATGGTGAGGACGCACACGCGCTCGAGCTCCGTGCCGAGGTCGGCGCGGAACGCAGCGAGCGAGCTCGCGAGGTCGCGCAGCAGGCTCGCGAGCTGTCCGCTCGCGCCGCCCTGCAGCGAGTGCGTGTCCCAGCTTCCGACGTTGAGGTACGCGATCTCGAGGCCGACTTTGGCCTTGATGACCTGCGCGACGTCGCGCAGCTGCGTGCCGAGCTCGCTGCTCGGGTACACGGCACCATTGGCCGGCTGGTAGGGCTCGGCGTCGAGGCGCGCGAAGACGTCGAGCGAGGCGAGGGCATCGCGCGTCGCCGCACCGAGGACGTCGTCGCGCCCGGCGTACATGCGCTCGACCGCGGCGCGGGCGGACGCCGCCTGTGCGGGCGGGCCGAAGGCCACCTCGCCGAGCGACGTCGTGGCGAGCGCCGGCGCAGGTCCGGCCAGCGCGCGCGGCATCTGCGGCGCGACGGCGACCGCGCGCACGCTGCTCGCATCCTGCCGCGGCGTCGACTGCAGGTGGCGGTTCAGCCAGCCGTCTGTCGCCGTGCGGTCGCCGGGCAGCCCGGTCTCCATGTAGTCCTGCGCGTCGAAGTGCGAGCGCGACGGATCGGGCGAGCCGCACGCGTGGACGATCGCGAGCTCGCCCGCGTCGAACGCCGGCGCGAGGCTCGCCATCGCGGGGTGCAGGCCGAAGAAGCCGTCGAGGTCGAGGGCGCCGTCGGCGCCGCCCGGACGCGGCACGGCGATCGTGCGCCGCCTCTCGTAGTAGCGCGACTCGCCGTGCGGCACGACCATCGACAGGCCGTCGACCGCGCCGCGCTGGAAGATCGCGACCAGCACCGCGCCGTCGCGCGGCGGCGCCGCGGATGCCGCGCGCAGCAGGAACCGCGGTCCGAGCCCGAAGCTCGCCATCGCGACCGCCCCGCCCTTCAGGAACAGCCGCCGCCCAACGCCTCGCACGTCGCCCATGATCGCCTCCCTACTGCTGCTGGAACTCGGGGCTCGCGAGCACCAGCGCCGCGAGCAGCGCCGGCGTCGCGCCGCCGGCCCGCGCCTCGTCGAGCGCCGCACGCGTCGCGCTCGACGGGGGAACGCCGGGCAGCAGGTCGGCGAGGAGCGCCTCCGTGCCGCCGTCGCCCAGAAGCCGCGCCCAGCGTGCGACGTCGACGCGCACGCCCGGGACGCCGTCGCTCGCGACGAGCCATGCCGCGTCGAAGCGCGCCGCCATGCCGCCCGCCGTGACGACGGCGTCCGCCGTCTCGGGCCAGCCGGTCGGCGCCTCGGCGCGCAGCATCGGCTGACCCAGCGCGGCGACCAGGCGCACGGCGCGCGGCGCCAGGCGCACGTCGGCGCGAGCCGCGCGCAACGCGCTCGCGATCAGCTCGAGCGGGCTCTTGACCTTCGCCCGCCGACTCGCCGCCGCGTAGAACTCGCTCGAGCCGAGGATCGCGGCGACGACGCGCGCGACGTCGCCGTCGCTGTCGAGGAAGACGTCGCGGGCGCGCGCCACCAGGGCCTCCGGCGGCACGTCGGCGACGAAGCGCGAGACCAGCTTGCGCGCCACGAAGGACGCAGTCGCCGGCTCCCGTGCGAGCACGTCGAGCAGCTCGAGCCCCTCGTCCTTGCCCGCCGGCGCGATGCGCCGTCCGAGGACGGTCTTCTCGCCCCCGTCGTGCCTCGCCGCGACGAAGACGTGCTCGAGCGCGCCGCTGCGCGGTGGCGTGATCGTCCAGCCCGTGAACACGCGCGCCACCTCGACGACGTCGGCCTGCGTGTACCCGCCGTCGACGCCCAGCGTGTGCAGCTCCATCAGCTCGCGCGCGTAGTTCTCGTTCAGCCCGCGAGCGCGGCCGCGACCGCGGCCCGGCGCCGAGCTCAGGTAGTTGTCGAGGTAGTAGAGCATCGCCGGGCTCTCCGCCGTCGCGCGCAGCAGGTCGGCGAAGCGGCCGAGCGCGTGCGGCCGGATCGCGTCGCGCACGTAGGCGACGATGGCGTGGCGCGCCGGACCGTCGCCGGCGTCGACGTTGAAGTGGTTGAGCCAGAAGTCGGACATCACCTCCGCGAGCTGCGCGCGTGCATGGACGGCGCGCGTCAGGATCTCGGACGCCACCTCGAGCGGGACGCGTGCCGGTCGTCCGACGGCGGTCGTCGAGTCGGCGGCGCTGCCCTGCAGCGGGTAGCCCGCCAGCAGCTCGGAGGAGTCCATGCCGAGCGCCGGATAGATCGCGAGGCGCCGCGCGAGCTCCGGATCGGCGATCGTCTCCGGCGCGAGCTGCCGAGCGAGCCAGCGCGCGCGGCCCTGCGCCCGGATCTCCGCGATCAGCTCCGGCGTGGCGCCGAACGTCGCGCGGCTCGCGAGGTGCGCGATGCGCGCCTCCTCCTCGGCGTCGAGCGCCCGCTCGGCGGGCGCCGCGGCACGTGCGTCATCGGGCGGCGCGGCGCCGGAGGCGGTGAGACCGAGTCCGAGTCCGAGCCCCAGCAGCAACGGCCGGACGAGCGTTCGCAGCAGCATCGAGCCACCTCCCGCGACGCCGGCCGCGAGGCCGCGTCGCCGTCACGTCGCAGGCTTCGATGCGCCGGAGGAGGCGCGGGTAAAACGGGCTCAGCCGTGCGTGCGCTCGCCCGCCATGGCGAGGTCGATGGGCCGGCGGACGGCGAAACGGTAGAGGCGCGCGGGACGGTGTGCCCCGTGGCGCGTCTCGGCGAGCGGCGTCAAGAGCCCGAGCGACAGGACGCGCTTGCGGAAGTTGCGGCGATCGAGCGGCCGCCCGAGCACCGCCTCGTACACCTGCTGCAGCTCCGCGAGCGTGAAGGTCCGTCCGATCAAGGCGAACGCGAGGTTGGTGTAGGCCAGCTTGCCGCGCAGCCGCTCGATGGCGACGCGGGCGATCGCGGCGTGATCGTAAGCGAGGTGCGGCAGGGCGTCGCACGGGTGCCACACGATGCCCGGCGCCGCCATCGGCCGCGCGAGCAGCGCGAGGTACGCGACCGACACCACGCGCGACGCGGGATCGCGTCCCGGCTCGCCGAACGTGTAGAGCTGCTCGACGTGCGCGTCGCTGCCCGGCAGATGGCGCTCGAGCCAGCGCCCGGCGGCCGCGTCGAGCGACTCGCTCTCGCGCACGCGTCCGCCCGGGAACGCGAGACGTCCGCGCTCGCGTCCGTTCACGACGGGCACCAGCGCCGCGTGCAGGCGCCCGTCGTCGATCGCCAGCGGCACGACGTCGACCGCGACCCCGACCGTCGCGTCGCGGTGCGCCGCCGCTTCGCCGGAGAGCTGCGTCAAGCTGAAAGTGCGAGCATCCGGCGCAGCGAGCGCTCGGCGCCCACGCGCACGTCCTCGTCGAGCTCGATCGGGTACCGCATCTCCTGCAGCGACCTCAGCGTGTCGTCGAGCGTGATCATCTTCATGTAGGCGCAGAGCTTGCAGCTCTTGTAGAAGCGCTTCTCGGGCAGCTCGAGCAGCAGCCGGTCGGACAGGCCGCACTCGGTGACGACGAGGAACTCGTCCGCGGGGCTCTCCTTGGCGTAGCGGATCATGCCGCTCGTCGACAGCACGGCGTCGGCGAGAGCGATGACGTCCGCGCGGCACTCCGGGTGCACGAGCACCTTCACGTGCGGCAGGTGCTTGCGGACGCTCTCGATCTGCTGCGGCGTGATCTGGTGGTGCACGTAGCAGTTGCCGTTCCAGGCGATGATGTTCTTGCTGGTGTTCTGCTGGACGTAGCGCGCGAGGTTCTCGTCCGGGACGAACAGCACGTTCTGCGTCGGCAGCGCCTCGACGATCTTGACGGCGTTCGACGACGTGCAGCACACGTCGCAGACGGCCTTCACCGCCGCGGTGGTGTTCACGTAGCAGACCACCTGCAGGTCGGGATACACGGCGCGCAGCTCCTGCTTGCGCTCCTCGAGCGCGTCGGCGTCGACGCTGTCGGCGAGCGAGCAGCCGGCGCGCAGGTCGGGCAGCAGCACCGTGCGCCTCGGGTTCAGGATCTTCGCGGTCTCCGCCATGAAGTGGACGCCGCAGAACACGATGACGTCCGCCTCGACCGTCGTCGCCTTCTGCGCGAGCTCCAGCGAGTCGCCGACGAAGTCCGCGACCTCGAAGATCTCGGGGCGCTGGTAGTTGTGCGCGAGGATCACCGCGCGACGCTCGCGCTTGAGGCGCTGGATCTCGGCGACCGTGGCCGCGATCCGCTCGCACGCCTGGGGCGTGTACGTCGCCGGATCGCCCAGCGGCACGAAGCTCTCGTAGAGCTCCTGCGCCGACGGCGTGCTCGCTTCGCTCATGGCTCGGTTCCCTCGCTTCTCGGTGGCCGATCGTCGGTCCACTTTGCGTATCAGATACGCATACTGGCCGCGACGGCCCGGCGCAAGCGCTCCCGCAGACGGCCCGGCGCCGCGCGGCGCTCAGCGGCCGGCGACGGTCATGCGGCCGATCTTGACCGTCGGCGACGCGATGCTCGAGCGGAAGACCAGGTCGTCGGCCACCATCTCGATGCCGCGGAACATGTCGAGCAGGTTGCCGGCGATGGTGACCTCCTCGACCGGGTGCGTGAGCTCGCCGTTCTCGATCCACAGACCCGAGGCGCCGCGCGAGTAGTCGCCGGTGACGCCGTTCACGCCGAAGCCCGACAGCCCGGTGACGTAGAGCCCGCGCTCCACCGAAGCGATCACCTGCTCGGGCGTGCTCGCCCCCTTCGCGAGATGGAAGTTGGTCGGGGTCGCCCCCGGCACGTCGCCGACCGAGCGCGCGGCGCTGCCGGTGGTCTGCAGGTCGAGCTTGCGCGCGGCGTAGGTGTCGAGCAGGTAGCTCTTCAGCACGCCGCCCTCGACGACCACGTTGCGCCGCGTCGCGACGCCCTCCGCGTCGAACGGGCGCGACGCGAGGCCGCGCGGCATTCGCCCGTCGTCGACGATCGTCACGAGCGCGCTCGCGATGGGCTGTCCGATCCTGTCGAGCAGGAACGACGCGCGACGATAGAGCGCGCCGCCGCACGCGGCGCTCGCCAGGTGCGAGAGCAACGTCGCAGCGGTCTGCGGGTCGAACACGACCGGCACCTGCTGCGTCGCGACCGGGCGTGCGCCGAGCCGGCGCAGCACCCGCTCGGCGGCCTTGCGGCCGATGCTCTCCGGATCGGCGAGCCGCGCGAGCGAGCGTGACGCGTCGTACCAGTAGTCGCGCTGCATGCTGCCGTCCTGCGCCGCGACCGGTGCCACGGACAGCGCGTAGCTGGTCGAGCGGTAGCTGCCGGCGAAGCCCAGGCTCGACGCGTAGGCGACGTGCGCCGCGGAGAGCGCGAAGTCGGCGCCCTCCGAGTTCACCAGGCGTGGATCCGCGCCGAGCGCGGCGGCCTCGCAGCGCCGGGCGCGCTCGACGCGCTCCTCGGGCGACAGCTCGAGGCCCGCGGGGTCGGCGATCTCGAGCTCCGGGAAGTCGCGCGCGAGCAGCGCCGGGTCCGGCAGCCCGGCGACGGGATCGGGCGCGACGGCGCGCGCCATCTCCACCACCTGGCTCGCGAACGCGTCGAGCGCGCCGGGGGCGAGGTCGGCGGTCGACGCGACCGCGCTCGCCTGGCCGACGAAGCAGCGCAAGCCGAGCCGCCGCTCGCGCGACAGCTTGACGGTCTCCACCTCGCCGAGGCGCACCGCGGTCGACGACGACTCGACCTCGATCATCACCGCGTCGCACGCCGTCGCGCCGACGCGCCGCGCGCGCTCGACCGCCGCCGTGGCGACGTCGACCAGCTCGGGGCGCGGCGTGCTCACGTCTGCGTGCCGCCGACGGTGAGGCCGTCGATGCGGATCGTCGGCAGGCCGACGCCGACGGGCACCGACTGCCCGTCCTTGCCGCACACGCCGACGCCCTCGTCGAGCTTCAGATCGGCGCCGACGCGGCTGATGCGCGTCAGCACGTCCGGGCCGTTGCCGATCAGCGTCGCGTCCTTGACGGGCGCGCCGATCCTGCCGCCCTCGATCAGGTAGGCCTCGCTCGCCGAGAACACGAACTTGCCGTTCGTGATGTCGACCTGGCCGCCGCCGAAGGAGACCGCGTAGAGGCCGCGGTCGACCGAGCGGATGATGTCCTCGGGGTCGTCCTCGCCGGCGAGCATGAAGGTGTTCGTCATGCGCGGCATCGGATAGTGCATGAAGCTCTCGCGCCGGCCGTTGCCCGTCGGCGCGACGCCCATCAGGCGCGCGTTCAGGCGGTCCTGCAGGTAGCCCACCAGGCGGCCCTTCTCGATCAGCACGTTGCGCCGGGTCGGCGTGCCCTCGTCGTCGACGTTGAGCGAGCCGCGACGCGAGGGCAGGGTGCCGTCGTCGACCACCGTGCACAGCTCCGAGGCGACGCGCTCGCCCATCAGCTTCGAGAACGCGGAGGTGCCCTTCCGGTTGAAGTCGCCCTCGAGCCCGTGCCCCACCGCCTCGTGCAGCAGCACGCCCGGCCACCCGGGTCCGAGCACCACGGTCATCTGCCCCGCCGGGGTGTCGACCGCGTCGAACGCGACCACCGCCTGGCGCGCGGCCTCGCGCGCGAACGCGAGCGCGCGCTCGTCGTCGCCCACCAGGAACTCGAAGGGGACGCGGCCGCCGCCGCCGAAGGAGCCCGAGTGCCGGCGTCCGCCGTGCTCGGCGATGCAGGAGACCTGCAGCCGCAGCAACGGCTGTCGGTCGCTCACCAGCTCGCCGGCGGAGTTGGCGACCAGGACGAGCTTCTCCTCGAGGGACAGCGACGCGATGACGTTGGTGATGCGCGGATCGTAGGCGCGCGCGGCACGATCGACCCGCTCGAGGAGGGCGATGCGCTCGGGCAGCGGACGGGCCAGTGCGTCCGGCGCGACGGGGTAGAGCTCGTGCGGCGGCTCGCCGGGCCCGCGCCGCAGATCGACCGCCGCCGTCGCGGCGTCCGCAGCCGCGATCTGACGCGCGTGCTGCGCCGCGAGCTGCAGGCGCTCGGCGGTGACCTCGTCGGAGTAGGCGTAGCCGGTCTTCTCGCCCGCGAGCACCCGGACCCCGACGCCTTGCGACACGCTGTGCGTCGTCTTCTTCACCAGGCCCTCTTCGAGCGCGACGCTCTGGACCGTGCGGAACTCGAAGTACAGGTCCGCGAAGTCGGCCCGCCGGGCGAGGGCGGAGCCGAGCGTCGCCTCGAGCGTGCCCGCGTCGAGTCCGAAGCGCTCGAAGAAGAACGTCTGCGGTGCGAGGTCGTCCTGCTGCTTCATCGGCTCGTCTTCGCTCTTCCCGGGCGACCGGCGCCCGTCTCGTCGAGGATGCGTCGCCTCGCCGCGCTGTCAAGCATTTCCCGGCGACGGAGGAGCTCGATCAGCGGCCGGTCGGCGGCGAGGAAGTCGAGCTCGCAGAGACGCGCCACCGGCAGCCAGCGGATCCGCTCGAACACCCGGTTCTCGATGGTACCGCGATGGCTCGCGATCGCGAAGAAGTGCACCCGCACGTGCGGGCCGCTCGGGTAGACGTGCTCGACGGTCGCGAGCCGGGCACCGACCGTCGCGTGGATCCCGAGCTCCTCGACCAGCTCGCGCTCGAGGCAGGCCTGCGGGGACTCGCCGGGCTCGAGCTTGCCGCCGGGGAACTCCCACTGCAGCGGGTGGGCTCGCGCGCTGGCGAGTCGCTGGCACGCCAGGACCAGGTCACCGTCGCGCAGCAGGCCGGCAGCTACCTCCACGGGCGGCGGCTCACTGCAGCGTCGGGGCATTGCGGCTCAGCTTGACCACCGTCTCCCGGATGACGTCGCCCTCGGGATCGTCGGGCACGAGCGCCAGGTAGCGCTCGAAGTCCGCGACCGCCGCGTGCGGGCAGTCGAGCCGCTGGTAGAGCGCGCCGCGGTCGCGCAGCCAGAGCGGGTTGCGCGGGTCGAGGTGGACGAGGCGGTCGACGACGGCGAGCGCACGCGAGAAGTCCTTGCGCTGCAGGTGGTTCGCCTTCAGGTTGCCGAGGATGCGGACGAGAACGGCGCGCGTGTCGGGCGGCGCGTCGAGCAGGCGCGCGACCTGCTGCTCCGCGTTCTCGACGCCGAGCTGCGCGAGCTGCGCCGCGAGCACCGGGCGCTCGACCACGCGACCGCCGGCGAACGGGTCGAGGACGACGTCGCCGTGGCGCACCAGGAAATGGCCCGGCGCGTTGACGCCGTGCACCGGCTGCCCGAGGCGCGTGCCGACCGCGATGTAGACCACCGCGAGCGTGATCGGGATGCCGCGGCGGCGATCGATCACCTCGTTGAGGTAGCTGTTGCGCGGGTCGTAGTAGTCCTCGGTGTCGCCCGCGAAGCGGTGGCGGACGAAGAGCTCCTCGCAGGTCGCGCGGCGCACGCGCTCCGGATCCCCGTCGTCGCCCAGGCGTCGCCGCAGGCTGTCGGCGATCTCGTCGAGAAAGGAGAGATAGCGCGCGTGGTCGAGCTCGGGATACTCCTCGGCGGCCACGAGCAACGCCGCGGCGGCCAGGTCGGCGTCGGGCAGCGCGGCGGCGCGGTAGAGGGCGTCGCGAATCTCGTCGATCGAAGGCATGCCCCTGTCCGAGCGGTCTAGCACGCGGCGGTGGCGAAAGCGTGCGCGGCGGGGAACGCCGGGCCGCGCTGCCGGGCCGAGGGGTGGACAAGTCCCGCAGGCAATCAGTATAACTCCACCCCTGCGGCGTCTCTCTCGCTCGCCGCATCGTTCTCCATGGGCCAAGCCAAGGGACCACTGGTCTCACTCCTGGCCGCGGTCGCGGGACCGCAGCCGCTCATCATCCTGCCGCACGACAACCCGGATCCCGATGCGCTCGCCAGCGCGGCCGCGCTGCAGTACATGCTGCGCGAGCTGGCGAACAAGGAGTCGACGATCGCCCTGGGCGGCATCATCGGACGCGCCGAGAACCGGGCGATGGTCAAGTACCTGAACATCAACCTGGTGCCGGTGAAGGAGATCGACCTGACCCCGGAGAGCCAGGTGGCGCTGGTCGACACGCAGCCCGGGCGCGCGAACAACTCTCTGCCCGCCGAGATCCGGCCGACGGTCGTCATCGACCACCACCCGCCCTACAGCTCCACCGACGGCATTCCCTACGTCGATCTGCGCGATCAGTACGGCGCGACGTCGACGATTCTCACGGAGTATCTGCGCGACTCGCACCTCACCGTCGAGAGCAAAATCGCGACGGCACTGTTCTACGGCATCGCCGCCGAGACGCAGGACCTCGGCCGCGAGGCGACGCCGGCGGACTTCGCCGCGAGCCACTTCCTCTACCCGTACGCGAACAAGCGGCGGCTCGGAAAGATCGAGAACGCCCGGGTGCCGCGCGAGTACTTCCGCACCTTCCGCGACGCGATCGAGGAGGCGGTCGTCTACGACAAGGTCGTGATCTCGGACCTGGGCGACGTGCTCTATCCCGACATGGTGGCGGAGGTGGCGGACTTCCTGCTCCGCCTCGACGAGGTCGAGTGGGCGCTCGCCATGGGCTGCTACAAGAAGAACCTCTACGTGTCGCTGCGCACGACCGATCGCGAGGCCAATGCGGGCGAGATCCTGCAGAAGGTGCTCGGCAGCCGCTCGGCGGGCGGGCACGACATGATCGCCGGCGGCAAGGTCCGCATCGACGGCAACGGCCTCGAGCGCGAGAAGATCGCGGTGCGGGTGAAGGACCGCCTGCTGCGCCGGATCGGCGTCGAGAGCGCCAACCCGTGGGACCTCGTCTAGCCTAGCAGGCCGGGGCCAGCGCTCGCGCCGAGGCGGGCGCGTCAGCGGCCGTCGAGCGCGTCTCTCGCCTCGTCGCGCACCGCCTGCTCGGGATCGAGGAGCCCGCGCTCGAGCGCGGCCCGGGCGCGCGCCGTGTCGACTGCGAGCAGCCGTCCCAGCGCCCAGGCGGCGTGCTGGCGCACGAGCGCCGCGTCGTGCCCGCCGAGCGCGCCGGCGAGCGCGGGGATCGCGTCCGGGTTGCCGGTGTTGCCGAGCACGACCGCGGCGTTGCGCGCGAGGCCGACGCGTCCGGTGCGGCGCACCGCGCTCGCGCCGTAGCGCGCGTCGAAGCCCCGGTCGTCGAGCGCGAGCAGCGTGCGCAGGTCGGGCGCCAGCTCGTCGACCGCGGGGCTCGCCGCTTCGCGGTTCCAGGGACAGGCGATCTGGCACAGGTCGCAGCCGAACACCCACTCGCCGAGCAGCGGGCGCAGCTCGCGGCCGATCGCCCCGCGATGCTCGATCGTCAGATACGAGATGCAGCGTCGCGGCTCGAGCCGGTAGCCCGGCTCGATCGCGCCCGTGGGACAGGACGCGAGGCAGCGCGTGCAGCTGCCGCAGCGGTCGGGGACCGGCGCGTCGGGCTCGAGCTCGAGGCTGGTGAGGACCTCGCCGAGGAAGGCGTACGAGCCCGCGTCCTCGCTGAGCGTGAGCGTGTGCTTGCCCGTCCAGCCGACGCCGGCGCGTGCCGCCCACTCGTGCTCGAACACGGCGGCCGTGTCGACGAACCCCGCCGCGCGCGCGCCCGGCGCGATCTGGGCGATCGCCGCCGCCCAGCACGCAAGGCGCTCGCCCATCAGGTCGTGATAGTCGGGCGCGGCCCCGGAGGAGGC
>JBFMAS010000773.1:0-11853 GCA_040755575.1 Thermodesulfobacteriota bacterium | reverse complement strand
CCGCGGCGCCCGCTGCAGCAGCCGCCCCGGCCTCCGCCGCCCCGAGCGCTCCCGCCAAGCCGGCACCGGCAGCCGCCGCGGCCCCGGCGCCGGCGCCGGTCGTCCGCCTCGGCAAGGTCGAGAAGAAGGTCGCGCCGCCCCTGCAGCAGGCGCCGAAGCGCACCGCGCCCTACCGCGGCGAGCTCGAGATCGACTTCGACGAGGCGCGCGAGATGCTGAGGCCGCCGCTCGGCGCGGAGACCGGCTCGCGCCTCGTGCCGATCGCCGTGTCGCTCCTGCAGCCGCTCCTGGGCGCGCTGCCCGCCGGGACCAAGGACCGTCTCGAGGCGGCGTTCGGCGATCGCCGCATCTTCAGCTCGGCGGGCGCGACCGCGATGAACGTCTTTTTGCACCTGCTCGTCCTGCCGTTGCTGTTCACGGCGTTCGCGGTCGTGGTGCTCGACGAGAGCTTCTTCAGCGCCGCCGTGCGCCCGTGGTTCTTCTACGGCGGCCTCGCGGCGGTCGCGGAGGCGATCTTCCGGCTCCGCGAGGCGGCGATCCAGGCGCGCCCGCTCTCCGACGTCGTCTACCGCGGCAGCCTCTACGGACCGCTGCTCATCCCGCTCGTGGCGCCGCTGCTGCGGCGCGCCGAGAAGAGCAAGGGCGTCAGCCGCGAGGCGTTCGAGGGCTACTACGAGACCGCCGGCGCGTTCGACGAGAAGCGCGAGCGCGAGCGGCGTTACGGCGAGGTGTACACGCTCGAGGAGCGGCCGGCGGGATACCTGTTCCGCATGGAGCTGCCGCGGCGGATCCCGCCGTCGGGCGTCAAGGCAGAGCTCGGGCTCGGGGACGAGATGCCCGACTACGCGCTCGACCTCGCGCTGGGCGGCACGTGGTTCGAGGTGCGCGGCAAGGTGGTCGACCCGCGGCTGCGCACGATCGCCGCGACGGCGCCGGCGTTCCCGCCCGACTTCACGACGCGCGTCGAGCTCTCCGAGCGCTGCGCAGGCTTCGTTCACCGTCACGCCGACAAGGTTCTCGAGGTGGTCTTGCTGAAGCAGTCGGCGGGTCGCCTGGCGACGCGCGCCGATGCGGCCTGACGACGACGTTCGCCTGCTCGGGTTCGGCTGCCATCTCCCCGGTGGCGCCGTCGGCAACGACGCGCTGGCACCCGCGCTGGGCACGACCGCAGACGAGCTCGCGCGCGCGACGGGCATCCGGCTGCGCCATCACGCGGCGGAAGGGCAGGGGCCGTCGGATCTCGCGCTGCGGGCCGCGGGCGACGCGCTCGCGGCCGCGGCCACCGACGTCGCGGACCTCGGCCTGATCGTCTTCGCGACCGCGACGCCCGACGTGACGTTTCCCGGCGCCGCCTGCTTCCTGCAGGACAAGCTCGGTGCGCCGACCGTCGGAGCGCTCGACGTGCGCGCGCAGAGCGCGGGCTTTCTGTGCGCGCTCGACCTCGCGCTCGCCTTCGCGCGCCTGCCCGCTGCCGGCGGCGGCGTCGACGGGCGCTATGCGCGCGTGCTGATCGCGGCCGGCGAGGTGCTGTCCGCCGGGCTCGACTTCTCGCCGCGCGGGCGCGACATGACGGCGCGGCTCGCGGACGGTGCGGGCGCAGCCGTCGTCGGCACGGGCAGCCGTGGTCCGCGCGTGCGGGCGCTCCGCTGGTACACCGACGGCACGCTCGCCGAGCGCTTCTGGTGCGAGTATCCCGCGAGCCGCCAGTACCCGGTGCGCATCACCGCGCAGAACCTCGCCGAGGGCCGCCATTTCCCGACCGCGGACCTGCGCGCGCTGTCGCCGATCGTCGAGCAGCGCCTCGCCGAGGCGGCGCGCGAGGTGCTCGACGAGAGCGGCTGGCAGGCGAGCGAGCTCGATCTCGCGATCGTCGACTACGTCGCGCCGGAGACGGCGCGGGCGGCGGCGCGCGTGCTCGCTGTGCCGGATGCGCGGACGGTCGTGCCGACCGGCGAGTTCGGGCACGTGATGGCGGGCGGACTGCTGATGGCGCTGGCGCGGGCGGCCGGAGAGCTCCGCCCCGGAGCGCGCGTGCTCCTGGCCGCGGCGGGACCGGGCCTCGCGTGGGGTGCCGCCACGCTCGAGCTCTGAGGAGCGGCACGTGATGGGCGGGGCGTCCAGGCCATGAATCGGACCAATCGCATCAATCGCATTCTGGGTATCGGCAAGGCGGTGCCGGAGCGCGTGGTCAGCAACGAGATGCTGTCGCGCGTGATGGACACGTCGGACGAGTGGATCCAGCAGCGGACGGGCATCCGCGAGCGACGCCACATCAGCTCCGACTGCGGCGCGACGGATCTCGGCAAGGTCGCGGCCGAGGAGGCGCTGCGCGCGGCGGGTCTCGGCATCTCGGACGTCGATCTGATCGTGTTCGCCACTTTGTCGCCGGACATCGACTGGCCCTCGTGCGCGTGCCTGCTCGCGGCGAAGCTCGGCGCCGGCCGGATCCCGGCCTTCGACGTCAAGAACCAGTGCTCTGGGTTCGTCTACAGCCTGGCCTGCGCGGATGCGATGATCCGCGCCGGGCGCGCGCGCCACGCGCTCGTGGTCGGCGGCGAGATCCACTCGACCGGGCTCGACCTGACGACGCGGGGCCGCGAGGTGGGCGTCATCTTCGGCGACGGCGCGGCCGCCGTGGTGCTCGGCCCGTCCGACGAGCCGGCGCGCGGTCTGCTGTCGACGCACCTGCACGCCGAGGGCAAGTTCGCCGAGAAGCTCTGGCTCGAGGCGGCCGCGAGCCGCAGCCGGCCGCGCATCCGCCCCGAGGACCTGGAGGGCGACAGCCCGGCCGCGTTCCCGCGCATGCAGGGCAAGTTCGTCTTCAAGCACGCGGTGACGCGCTTTCCCGAGGTCATCCAGGAGGCGCTCGCCGCCAACGGGCTCGGCATCGCGGACCTCGACGTGCTGATCCCGCACCAGGCCAACCTGCGCATCAACCAGTTCGTCGCGGCCGGGCTCGGCCTCGACGAGGCCAAGGTGGTCAACAACATCGACCGCTACGGCAACACCACGGCCGCCTCGATCCCGCTCGCGCTCTACGAGGCCGTGCACGACGGCCGGGTGCGCGAGGGCAGCGTCGTCTGCCTGGCGGCGTTCGGCGCCGGCTTCACTTGGGCGGCTGCGCTGCTGCGCTGGTGACGGCGCCGCGGCCGGCAGGCGACTTCGTGCTGCGCGCGATGGAGCGTGGCGACGTCGCCGGCGTGGCCGCGATCGAGGCCGCCGCGTTTCCGCGGCCATGGACCGAGAGCGCGTTCCAGCACGAGCTCGACGTCCCCTTCTCCCGGGCGCTGATCGCGCACCCGGCCGGCGACCGGGACACGATCGCGGGCTACCTCGTGCTGTGGCACGTCGCGGACGAGGTGCACCTGCTCGACCTCGCGGTGGCGCCCGGCTTCCGCCGGCGCGGGCTCGGCCGCGCTCTCGCCGAGAGCGTCATCACCCACGCGCGCGAGGCCGGGGCGCGGCTCGTCACGCTCGAGGTCGCGACCACCAACGCGGCCGCGCGCGCCCTCTACGAGGGCCTCGGCTTCGTCGCGACCGAGCTGCGCCGCGACTACTACGCGCCCGGCGAGGACGCGGTCGCCATGGTACTCGAGGTCCCCTGACGCGACGCATCACGAACGGCGTTTTGGCTCCCTCCGACCGGCTTCATAGTTGCTTAAAGCCGAAATTTCCGTTAGGTTGGGGATCCGTCCTCGGAGGGTCCCGCCTTGATGCAGTTCAAAGTCGGTGAAAAGGTCGTCTACCCCGCTCACGGCGTGGGCGTGATCGAAAGCGTGCAAAGCCGCACCATCGCGGGCACCGAGAAGAAGTTCTATATGCTGCGCTTTCTCGAGAGCGACATGACGATCATGGTGCCGATGGAGAACGTCGCCTCGGTCGGGCTACGGCGCATCATCGGCAAGGACATGGTCAGCAAGGTCTACAAGATCCTGCGCGACAAGAAGGTCGAGATCGACCAGCAGACCTGGAACCGCCGCTACCGCGAGTACACCGAGAAGATCAAGACCGGCTCGGTGCTCGAGATTGCCAAGGTCCTTCGCGACCTGTTCGTCCTCAAGGGCGACAAGGAGCTCTCGTTCGGCGAGCGCAAGATGCTCGACACGGCGCGGAATCTCCTGGTGAAGGAGCTCGCGATCGCGCGCGCCCATCCCGAGGAGAAGATCATGGAGGAGCTGCGGACGATCTTCGCCCCGTGAGGGGGCGGCGTCACGCCGCGCCGGGGTTCAGGCTTCCGCTGCGGAAGCCCTCCAGGTCGAGCACCACACGGCGGAAGCCGGCGGCTCGCACGCCGGCGACGATCCGCTGCCGGACTTCCGGATCGAGACAGCGTTCGATCTCCGCGTGTGCGATCTCGAGCCGCGCCGTGTCGTCCGCGTAGCGGACCCGGAACTCGCGAAAACCGAGGCTGCGCAAGGCACTCTCCGCGGCCTCGACACGGTGCAGGCGCTCGTGGGTGATGGCGGTCCCGTACGGGAAGCGCGACGCGAGGCACGGCGACGCCGGCTTGTCCCAGGTGGCGAGGCCGAGCGCCGCGCTGGCCGCCCGCACGTCGGCCTTGGTCATGCCCGCCTCGACCAGCGGGTGGCGCACCGCCTGCTCGCTCGCGGCGGTGAGGCCCGGCCGGAAGTCGCCCAGGTCGTCCAGGTTGACGCCGTCGAGCACCGCCGCGATGCCGCGCGCCGCGGCCTCGGCGTGGCACAGCCGGTACAGGTTGTCCTTGCAGAAGTAGCAGCGGTTGATCGGGTTCCTCGCGTAGTCGTCGATCGCGACCTCGTCGGTCGAGACGACGAGGTGCGCGGCGCCGATGCGCCCGGCGAGCGCCTTCGCCTCGGCGAGCTCGTGCGCGGGCATCGACGCGGACGACGTCGTCAGCGCGAGCACGCGCTCGCCGAGCTCCTCGCGCGCGACGCGCAGCACGAACGTGGAATCGACGCCGCCCGAGAAGGCGACGATCGCCGACGGGAGCCCGCGCAGCAGCTCCCGCAAGCGGTCGAGCTTCGCCGCGACGGTGTCGTCGAGCTCGGCGCGAGCACCCGGCCGGGCCGCCGCGTGGACGTCGTGCGCCATCGCTCAGAGGCCCTCGCCCTGGAACAGGTCCGTCGTCAGGTAGCGCTCGCCGGTGTCGCAGAACATCGTCAAGACTATCTTTCCCGGACCGAGCTCGCCCGCCACCTCGAGCGCCGCCGCGCAGTGGGCGCCGGAGGAGATGCCGACCAGCAGCCCCTCCTCGCGCGCGAGACGGCGGGCGAAGGCGGTCGCCTGCTCGTCGCTCACGGCGATCACGCGGTCGTACGAGCCCGGCGTCAGGTTCTCCGGGACGAAGCCCGCGCCGATGCCCTGGATCTTGTGGTAGCCGGGCGCACCGCCCGACAGCACGGCCGAGGCCTTGGGCTCGACCGCCACCACCCGGCAGCCCGGACGCTCGCGGTGCAGGACCTCGCCGACCCCGCTGATCGTGCCGCCGGTGCCGACGCCGCCGACGAACGCGTCGAGCTGGGGCATCTGCTCCAGGATCTCGCGCGCGGTCGTGCGTCGGTGCGCGTCCGGGTTCGCCGGATTGCTGAACTGCTGCGGCATGAAGGCCCGCGGCACGCTGCGGGCGATCTCCTCGGCCCTCGCCACCGCAGCGTGCATCCCCTTCGAGTCTGGCGTGAGCTCGAGCTCGGCGCCGTAGGCGAGCAGCAGGCTGCGCCGCTCCTCGCTCATCGTGTCGGGCATGGTCAGGATCAGGCGATAGCCCTTGATGGCGCACACCAGCGCGAGCCCGATGCCGGTGTTGCCGCTGGTCGGCTCGACCACCACGTCGCCCGGGCGCAGCCGCCCGGAGCGCTCCGCGGCCTCGATCATGCTCAAGCAGATCCGGTCCTTGACGCTGCCGCCCAGATTCGCGAACTCGAGCTTGGCCCAGACCTCGGCGCCGTCCTTCGGCGGCACCCGGTTCAGGCGGACGACCGGCGTGTTGCCGATCAGGTCGAGGGGAGACTGGGCGACGATGTTCGGTAGCGGCATGTCGCGCGGATGCTAACTGAGGGGCGCCGAAGTTTGAAGGCGAGCGCCTCGCGCACGGCCGCGGGCGGCGGCGCCACGGGCGGGCGGCGTCGCATCCTGCTGCTCTTTCCCGGCGCGCTCGGTGACGCCGTGTGCCTCGAGCCCGCGGTCGCATACCTCGCTGCGCAGGGCGAGCTCACGCTCTATGCGCGCGGCGCCGCGGCGGACGTCGCGGCGCTCTACCCGGCGGCGCCGCAGGTGCGCTCGCTCGATGCTCCCGAGGTGGCCAGGCTGTTCTCCCCTGGCGAGGACGAGCCCGGCGGTGCGAGCTGGCTCGACGGCTTCACGCGCGTCGTGAGCTTCACGGGAGCCGGCGTCCCGCAGGTCGAGCGTCGGCTGGGCGCGACCGGCCGCGCGACGCTCGCCGCGTTCCCGCGTGCGCCAGCCGAGCGCCACGCTTCGGACTACTTCCTCGGTGTCGTGTGCGGCGACCGCGAGGCGACCGCGCCGCCGCCCCGGCTGCGCATCCGCGACGCGGCGGGTGCGCGCGACCGTCCGAGCGGCAGCCGGTGGTGCCTCGTGCTGCTGCCCGGCAGCGGCGGCCGCGACAAGCGCGCCTCGCGGGCGCTCTACGCGGACGTCGCCCGACGCTGGCGCGCCGCGCGCGGCGAGGTGGTCGTCCTGCTCGGGCCGGCGGAGCAGGGCGAGGACGTCGCGTGGCAGTCGATCGGGCGGGTGCAGCGACCGTCGTCGATCGCGGAGCTCGCGCACGCTCTCGCCTCGTGTCGCGCCTTCGTCGGCAACGACGCGGGGCCGAGCCACGTCGCCGCCGCGCTCGGCGTGGCCGGTGCGGTGCTCTATCGGACGACGTCGCCCGCGGCGTTCGGCCCGCGCGGCCGAGCGATCACCGCGGTGCGGGTCGACGACGCGGCGCCCGAAGCGACGGCCGACGCCGCTTGGCACGCGGTGTGCCGGCGCTTACCTTGACATCCAATAGGGGTCGCACTACCGATCAACGACATGAGCGATTCGCCGCGGGCCCCGGCCTTGCTCCTCACGGAGCGGGCGAAGGGACGCGGGCGCGGCGGATCGGTGGACCTGCCGGCGGGATTGACCGAGCAATGAGCGATCGGGAATCTGGCAGGAGCGAGCACCTTCGCGCCGCGGACCGGCGCGACGAGGACGACGCTCCGGCCTTCCGTGTCATCGACCGTCGGCGCTTCGCGCCGGACGGCAGCGAGCGCACGGATGAAGACGAAGGCGAAGCGGCCCAGCCGCGCGAGCCCTCTGCAGGGGCGCGCCGGCCGGCGGTCGGCGGTGAATCCCCGCCTGCCGCCGCGGCCGAGGCGGCGGCCGCAGGCCAGGGCGCTTCGGATCCCGAGCTCGCCATGCCGACCGGTGCCCCCTACGAGCCCAGCGGCCTCCCCGAGCCGAGCTTCGCCACGCTGCTGATCAGTCTCAGCACGCAGGCGCTGATGTACCTCGGCGAGATCCCGGACCTCGAGGGCGGTGACGCGCGCAAGGACCTCGGCGCCGCGCGCAACATCATCGACCTGCTCGCCGTCCTGGAGCGGAAGACCACGGGGAACCTCGACGCCGACGAAGCGGCGCTGCTCGAGAGGATCCTCTACGACCTCCGCATGAGGTTCGTCGCGATCTCGCGCGGCTGAGCCCGAGATCCCACCATCTCTGATTCCGAGAGATTCGAGGTAGCCATCGAATGCGCAGCGTGTTGAAGGTGATCGTCCTGCTTCTCGTCGGCTTCGTGGTCGGCGTCGTGGCCGTGCGCAACCGCGGCCAGGAGGAGCCAACCGCGGTCGCGACCGCGCAGGAGAGCGGCGCCGCCGCGCGTCCGGCGCCGCAGGGCGCCGCCAACGCGCCCGCCTCGCAGAACGGCGCTTGCGTCACGTGCACGCTGCCCGACTTCACCGGGCTCGCGGAGGACCTGAGCCACGCGGTGGTGAACATCTCGAGCTCGAGCAAGGGTGAGCGTCAAGGCGAGGAGGGCGACGGCGAGCGGCGGTTCCACAACGGCCCGCGCGGTCAGATGCCCGGCTTCCCCGGCGCGCCGGGTCAGGATCCGCGCGAGTTCTGGGAGCCGTTCGAGCGCTTCTTCGGACCGATGCCGCGCCGGCGCATGCCGGAGCGCAGCCTCGGCTCGGGCTTCATCTTCGATCCGGCGGGCTACATCCTGACCAACAACCACGTCGTCGAGAACGCGGACGAGATCAAGGTCAAGCTCAACACCGGCGAGGAGATGACCGCCGAGCTCGTCGGGCGCGACCCGAAGACCGACATCGCGGTGCTCAAGATCGACGCCAAGAAGGACCTGCCGACGATCCCGTTCGGCGACTCCGAGGCGGTCAAGGTCGGCGAGTGGGTGATGGCCATCGGCAACCCCTTCGGCCTCGAGTTCTCGGTGACGGCCGGCATCGTCAGCGCCAAGGGGCGCTTCATCGGCCAGGGCAACTACGACGACTTCCTGCAGACCGACGCACCGATCAACCCCGGCAACTCGGGCGGCCCGCTGCTCGACCTGCAGGGACGCGTCGTCGGCATCAACACCTCGATCTTCAGCCGCAGCGGCGGCAACATCGGCATCGGCTTCGCGATCCCGATCAACCTCGCGAAGGAGCTGATCCCGCAGCTCCGCGAGAAGGGGCGCGTCACGCGCGGCTGGATCGGCGTCATGATCCAGAAGGTGACGCCGGAGATCGCCGAGTCGCTCGGGCTGACGGCCCCGCGCGGCGCGCTGGTCGCCGACGTGGTCAAGGGCGGCCCCGCCGAGTCCGCCGGGATCAAGGTCGGCGACGTGATCGTCAGCTTCGACGGCCACGAGGTGAAGGAGTCGACCGAGCTGCCGACGCTCGTCGCGCGCGAGAAGATCGGCCAGGACGTGCCCGTGGTCGTGATGCGCGACGGCAAGGAAGAGTCGGTCACGATCAAGATCGCCGAGATGAAGGACGAGGAGGAGCAGGTCGCGAGCGGCGAGTCGGAGGCGTACGGCCTGGCCGTGCAGAACCTGACGCCGGAGATCGCCGAGTCGCTCGGCATCGGCGTCGACGTGCAGGGCGTCCTCGTGTCGGGCGTCGAGCCGGGCAGCCCGGCGGACGAGGCCGGCCTGCGCCGGGGCGACGTGATCGTCGAGGTCAATCGCAAGCCCGTGCGCGACGTCGACGCGTACAACAAGGAGATGAAGAGCGCCGGGCCGGGCAAGAGCGTCCTGCTGCTCGTCCGGCGCGGTGAGAACACGGTGTTCCTCGCTCTCAAGCCGCCCACGGGGTGAGCCCGGGCGGGGAGCCGGACGCGATGGGGCGCGCGCGGCGAGGTCGGCTGCGCTCGCTCCTCGCGGTGCTGCTGGTGGCGGCGATCCCGCTCGCGGGGATCGCCGCGTTCGCCGTCTGGGCGGGCTACTCCCGTCTCGCCCAGGTCGTCGACGAGAAGTTCGCCGGGCGGCGCTGGGACTTCCCGTCGCGCATCTACAGCGCCGAGTTCCTGCTCTACACCGGGCTCGACCTCGACGCGGCCGGGGTGCCGCGCCGGCTCGAGCGGCTGTCGTACCGTCCGACGTCGGGCGTGCCGAGCGTCGGCGGCGAGTTCCGGCGCGAGGCGGGCGTGCTCGAGATCGCGCTGCGCCCCGGGGCCCTCGGTCGGACCACGACGCAGCGGGTGCGCTTGACGCTCGACGGCCGCCGGATCGCCGACATCGTCGACCTCGACAGCGAGGAGCGCGTCGCCGCGGTCGCGCTCGAGCCCGAGGAGCTGACCGGCATCTGGGAAGGCGAGTGGGAGGACCGCCGCGCGATCAGGGTGGTGGACGTCAACCCGTTGCTCGTGCGCGCGATCCTCGTGACGGAGGACAGCCGGTTCTTCCGCCATCACGGCGTCGACGTGATCGGCGTCGCGCGCGCGGCGCTCGCCAACCTCCGCTCGGGCCGCGTCACGCAGGGCGGCAGCACGCTGACGCAGCAGCTCATGAAGAACTTCTTCTTGACGACCGACCGGACGCTGTCGCGCAAGCTCGTCGAGGCCGCGATGGCCCTGGTCGCCGAGCGCCGCTACTCGAAGATGCAGATCCTCGAGAACTACCTGAACGAGATCTACCTCGGGCAGCGCGGCGCGCGAGGCGTGTTCGGCGTGGCCGAGGCGGCGGACTTCTACTTCGGCAAGAACCCGCGAGACCTCGACGTCGCCGAGGCGGCGCTCATCGCGGGGCTGATCCGCGCGCCGAACGCGTACTCGCCGTTCCACTCGCCGGAGCGCGCGCTGCGGCGACGCAACACCGTGCTGCGGCTGCTGCTCGAGTCCGGCGAGATCGACCAGACGACGTACGACGCAGCCGCCGCCGCGCCGCTCGGCGTCGTCGACGCGCCGCCCGACAGCACGACGGCGCCGTTCTTCGTCGACTACGTGAAGGCGGAGCTGGCGGGACGCTTCCCGTCCGAGGTGCTCACCACCGAGGGCCTCAACATCTACACGACGCTCGATCCCCTGCTGCAGGAGCACGCGCAGCGCCTCGTGCAGGAGCGCCTCGAGCGTCTCGAGCGCGAGCGCCCGCGGCTCGCCGAGACGGCGCGCCGCGACCGCCTGGAGGCGGCGCTCGTCGCGCTCGCGCCGCGCACCGGCGAGATCAAAGCCATGGTCGGAGGCCGCAACTACCAGGCGAGCCAGTTCAACCGTGCGACCCAGGCGCGGCGCCAGACGGGGTCGACGTTCAAGCCGATCGTGTACCTCGCCGCGATGCTCGATCAGGACCCGGCGCGGCACATCACGCCCGCCTCGCGGGTCGACGACTCGCCGTTCACCTGGCATCTCGACGACGGCCGCGAGTGGTCGCCCAGCAACTACGGCGACCAGTACCATGGCGACGTGACGGTGCGCGCCGCGCTCGAGCGCTCGCTCAACGCCGCGACGGCACGCGTCGCGCAATCGGTCGGGATGCACGCGGTCGCCGAGCTCGCGCGCGCCATGGGCGTCGAGGGGCCGCTGCCCGAGGTGCCGTCGCTGGCGCTCGGCTCGGTGGAGGTCTCGCCGCTCGAGATGGCGTCGGTCTACGCGGTCCTGGCGAGCGGCGGGACGCGCGCCGAGCCGGTCGCGATCACGCGCGTGACGTCGCGCGACGGCGAGGTGATCCTCGGCGAGCCGCCGGCGTTGCGAGCCGTGGTCCCTCCGGATACGGCGTACGTGTTGACGCACGTCCTCGAAGGGGTGCTCGACTACGGCACCGCGGCCGGCGCGCGGGAGGCCGGCTTCCAGCATCCGGCCGCCGGCAAGACGGGCACGACCAACGACTATCGGGATGCGTGGTTCATCGGCTTCACGCCGGATTTGCTGGCGGCGGTGTGGGTCGGCTTCGACCAGCGCTCGCCGCTCGGCATGTCGGGCGCCACGGCCGCGCTGCCGATCTGGACCGACTTCATGAAGCTCGCCACGGCCGCGCTGCCGCCACGGCCGTTCCTGCCGCCGCCCGGGGTGACGCTGGTCCCGTTCGACCGCGCCTCGGGCGAGGTCGTGGACGGCGGCGGCGCGGCGACGTTCCAGGAGGCGTTCCTCGACGCGGACGCGCCCGCGACGGTGACGCACGACGCCGAGCCGATCGAGCCAGCGCCGGCGGACGAGCGCGCTCCGCACGAGGCACCCGACCAGCCGCGCGAGCTGCACGAGGAGCGTCTCGCCGCGGTCGGAAGGAGGTAGGGGATGGGGGCGACGCATTCCTCGTGGCTCGTGCGGATGCTGATCGTGCTGCTCGCCGTGTCGTTGATCGACTGCACGCCGCGCAAGCGGACGCGTCGCAAGGCGCCGTCGCGGCCGACCCCGGCCGCGACCCCCCGCCCGGCGCAGAAGCGACCGCCCACCCCGTCG
>JBFMAS010000772.1:0-10382 GCA_040755575.1 Thermodesulfobacteriota bacterium | reverse complement strand
GATCATCGCGGGATCGTGCTCCGGGATCATGCCCTCGGCGCGCGCGCGCAGGTACGGCAGGGCGACCGGCACGAGCGCCAGGAGCCCGCACGCGAACGCGGCGGCGATCCCGAAAGCGGCGGCGGTGCGCCGCTCGCGCGCGTCGGCGAGGCGCACCGCCGCGTAGACCGGCACGGCGATCAGCGTGAAGAAGCCGACGTAGACGCACGCGAGCGCCTGCAGCGCGATGGCGAGCGCGAGGCCGGCCAGCGACGCGACTCTCCGGCGCTCGAGCCACAGGTCGACGAACAGCAGGGCGAGCGGCAGGTACTGGATGCCGAGGTACTGCGGCTGCGGGACCGTCGCGACGCGGAACGCCGTGAAGCTGTACGCGGCGCCCGCCAGCATCGCCGCGGCGAAGCTCCTCGTGTGGTGACGGACGTAGAGGAACATCGCGACGCCCGACAGCACGAAGCTCTCGAGGACGAACGCCTTCAGCATGGTGAGGGCGTTGCCGGTCAGCGCCAGCGCGGGCGCCGTGACCGGCAGGTGCGCGAGCATGTTCTCGGAGCCGGCGATGGTGTTCGGCGCCGGGTGGAAGATGTTGCCGTCGTAGAGCGCCGCCGGGTCGGTGAGCACGGCGTGCGCGATCCAGGCGAGGATCCAGACGTTCAGGTAGAGATCGGCGTCGGCCATCGTGCCGTATGCGCCCGGGACGTGCGGGAAGGCGTCCCGCGCGAGGAACCACGGGCGCAGCGCCCACGGCGTCGCGAGCGCGTACAGCGCCGCCGCGGCGAGCGCCTCCCCGAGCGTGCGCAGCCGCGCCACGCCGCGCGCCGGCGACGCTCCGTCCGGCGCGCGCTCGCGCGGGACGTCGCGCTGCGCGTGCCGCGACGACGCCTGCGTCATTGCAGGTAGCCGAGCGCGCGCAGCTTCTCGCGCACGGCGGGGTCGCTGATCTCGGGCATCTCGGCGAGCTTCTCGCCGGGATAGCGCCAGACGCAGACCCGGACGCCGGCCGGCGGCGCCGCGCACGCGGGCTCGCTGGTCGTGGTCAGCGCCGGATCGGCGACGTCGACGACGTCGCTCGAAGCCGCGGTCCCGGCGGGGCCGAGCGCCAGCACCGCGCGCGAGGCCGGAGCGCCGCCGACCACGATCTCGAACTTGATCTTGTCGTCTTTCGCGATGTTGCGCGGGCTCAGGAGCCGGTCGAAGCGGAAGCCCGTGCCGCGCGCGTCGACCTCGGCACGCGCGGTGAGCTTCTCGCCGTCCTTCGACAGCTCGAGGCGTGGCTCGCCGTGAGCGGACGTGCGGTCGAGGGTGAGGAAGGTGCCGCTGCGCGGCTCGCTCGCGAGCCGCACCTCGACCGCGGCGCTGCCGCTCTGCGGTCCGACGATCTTCACCTGGTAGCCCCGCTCGCGCAGCACCGCGCGCGCCGCGTCGAGCCGCGCCTGCAGCGCGGCGACGTCCTTCGGCCGCTCGCTCGCGAGGTTCGTCTGCTCGCGAGGGTCCTTGGCGAGGTCGAACAGCTCCCGCTTTCCGGTGTCGAGGCTCTCGATCAGCTTGAGGTCGCCGGTGCGCAGCGCATACCGCGTCGCGAACTGCGCCTGCGTCGCGGTCGCGATGACGTCGTCGGACGGCAGGTCTGGAGCGGCGACGACCTCGCCGAGCGGACGTCCCTGGAAGGTCGCCGGGCGCTCGAGCTTCGCCCACTCGAGCAGCGACGGCGCGACGTCGAGGAGCCGGACCGGACGCTCGATCACCGTGCCCGGCTTGCCGAGGCCCGGGACGCGAGCGATGAGCGGCACGTGCAGCACCTCCTCGTAGAGGCTCTGCCCGTGGAAGAAGCGGCCGTGGTCCCAGAACTCCTCGCCGTGGTCCGCCGTCACGACGATCGCGGTGCGGTCGAGATCGCCGCTCTTCGCGAGGAACTCGAGCACGCGTGCGATCTGGCCGTCGATGAAGCGCAGCGCGGTGTCGTACAGGGCGATGATCTTGCGCCGGTCCGCGTCGTCGTAGCGGCCGGCGTCGGCCCCTTCGACGTCGGCGAAGGTGTCGCCGACCTTGCCGGCGTAGCCCGGGTCCGCGAAGGCCGGGATCTCCGCCCGCGGCGGCCCGTACGGCGTGTGCGTGTCGAGGAAGTGCAGGTAGAGCACGAAGCGGTCGTCGTGGTGGCGCTCGAGCCAGCGCAGCGCGCGGTCGACGATCTCGCGTGCGTCGAGCTCGCCCGAGATCATCACGTCGAACGTGCCGGGCGGCTCGGCGTGCTTGCCCTGGCTGAGCCAGAGCGGGATCCAGACGTTGTTCACCACCGCCGCGCTCGGCATCCCCGCCTGCGCCACCGGCTCGAGCAAGGTGTCGACGTCCTTGGTCGGGAAGATGGTCGAGGTGAAGAGCTGCGGGACCGAGGGCAGCGTCATGGGCGCGTTGGCGTAGGCGCGCGCGAAGCGGACGCCGTCTGCGGCCAGGCGGTCGAGGGTCGGCGTGGTCGGCTTGCCGTAGCCGTACGCGCCGACGTGGTCGGCGCGCAGGCAGTCGATGGTGATCAGGACCAGGTTCAGCGCTTTCGACGCGCCGCCGGCGGCCGGCACGAGGATGCGCGGTGCCGAGAGGTAGACGTTGGTGTCCTTTGCCTTCGCGGCGTCGCCGTCGTTCAGCACGCGAAAGGTCAGCGTGCCCTTCTTGCCCGCGAGCGGCTTCAGGTCGATGCGCTCGTCGAGCCAGCGCCGGTCGGCCGCGACGTTGCGGATGTCGATGCGCCGGTCGTAGAGCATGTGCTTGACGCCGTCGGCGTCGGCGAGCTCGATCTGCACGCGGCCCGGCTCCGCGAGCTCCGGGGTCTCGGTCATGAAGGCCGCAGCCTGGAACGCGACCCCGAAGCTCAGCTCGGCGTCGGGCGGCACCTCGACCGGCACGGACAGCGAGCCGGGCGACGGGATGCGAACGCCGGCGCGCGTCTCGCGGTGCGCGCCGCGATAGACCAGCGAGACGCCCTCCGGCGCGCCGCCCGCCGCGGCGAGCGACGCGATCAGGTCCCAGGCGGTCTGCCGGGAGCCCTGCGCGCGGGCGGCGCTCTCCTCCGCGGCGGCGTGCGTCGTCGGCGGGAGCGCTCCGACCGGAAGCAGCGAGAAGAGGAGGGCGAGGAACGTGCGGACGGCTTCGCGCCGAAGCATCCGCGCGACGCTACCACGGTGCTCCGTGGGTGTCGACTTTTCATGGCGCGTCGCCCACGGACGCTCCGTGCGCGCCGACGTCAAGAGTCGACGAGCTCGACCTGCCGCGTCGCGAGCGTGTGCTGCGGAGCGTCCGCGCGGGCGACGGAGACCGCGTACGCGCCCGGCTGCTCCGGCGCGGGCAGCTCCAGCGGCAGCACGACCTGCGCGCCCGGCGCGATCGCCAGCGGCAGCAGCTCGCGCACGCGTGCCTCCTTCGCGACGTGCCCGGACTCGTCGCGCCAGGTGACGATCAGCTCGCGAGGCTCGATCGGGTCGGGATGGCGGAAGATCTCGCGGCCGGGGTTCGCGAACGGCAGCTCGACCGTCGCGTGGCCGGCCCGCCGCACGACGCGGGCCGGCTCGGCCGCGGCGGGCGCGAGCGAGCCGAAGTCGGCCCGCACCGGCGTCGGCGTGGACAGGCGGTAGGCGAGGAAGCGGCCGCTCCGGCCGACCGGCCGCATGCGCTCCCAGTTGTCGAGGACGCGCAGGCCGTCGAACAGCGACTGCAGCGCCGCCGGCTCGAGGCGGTCCTTCTCGACCATCACCGTGCCGAAGCCGAGCGCCGCGAGCGCGTCGGACGCGTCGCGCTGCGGCAGCCGCGCGGCGAGCGCCACGATCTGGCGTTGCACCGGCGAGACGAAGGAGTTGTAGCAGGCGGCGGTGGCGCGCGGGTCGTAGCTGTTCAGGAGCAGATGCTGCGCGAGGTTGATGCTCGACGCACCCTCCATCTCGGGGAACGGCACGTCGAGCACGGCGCCCTCGGCGACCCGTCGCAGGAGCGCCACGTCGCGAGCGGCGGGGCTGGCGGTCCAGGCGGAGAGCTTGAAGGACCAGGTGGCGTACATCGGCCGCGCGAAGCGGCCGTGGAACAGGAACGCGACCGCGAGCGCCGTCGTCACCGCCGCGGCGCCGACCGCGACGGGCCGGCTGCGGCGCTCGATCAAGCGCAGAAAGCCGTAGCCGGCGAGGAAGGCCCAGGCGAGGTTCGACACGATGCCGACGGCGGTGAGCGCGCGCACCGCGCTCAAGCCGGGTACGTAGGGCTTGAGCAGCGCGATCGGCGAGGGCAGCACGAGGTCGGTGAAGGGCACCGGGAAGCCGACCGTCGAGGCCCACAGGATCACGATCCCGGCGAGCAGGATCGGGAGGCGCGGGTCGTCGCCCCGCACGGGCCGCGGCCGCCGCAGCCGATCGACGACGCCCAGCGCTGCGAAGCCCAGGATCAACGCGCCCGGGAAGTAGATCGACCCCCAGCGGTAGTCCCAGAGCCGCAGCATCGTCGACGTCCGGCCCTCGAGCAGGCCCCACGTCTCGCGCGTCTCGAGGTAGGGCCCGAGCACGAGCCAGGCGCTCGCGACGACGATCGCCGCCGCCACCGCGATCTTCGGCAGCAGCGCGAGCAGCCGGGACCTGGCGAGCCAGGCGAGGCGGCCGCCGTAGACCAGCACGAGCATGCTGCAGCCGAGCAGCGGGTAGAGGCTCTCGAACACCTCGAGGCTCAGGAACAGGGCGAACAGCAGCGCGTCGCGCCAGCGCCCGACGGTGAACAGCCGGTGCAGGAAGAGCAGCATGAGCGGCGCCCACAGGTCGCCGTGCACGTAGGGATGGGACGGATCGATGATCCGTCCCGGCACCAGCAGGAAGAGCAGCCCGGCGACGAACGCCGAGGCCGCGCTGCGGGTGAAGCTCCAGGACAGCGCGTACATCGTCAGCCCGGGGATCCACAGCGTCAAGAACAGCGTGCCGTTGAAGGTGAGGATCGGGTCGCCGGTGAGGAGATACGGCACCGCGGCGAGCAGGCCGGTGCCGAACATGTGCTCGCCGAGCGTGTAGGAGCGCGGCATCGGGTAGCACTGCCCGAAGCCGTCGAGCAGCTTCCACGGCTCGCTGGTGAGGATCGCGGCGTTGCGCGTCACGACCGAGACGACCATCGACTGGTCGCGGTGGTCGAGACGCGTGAGGTCCGCGCGTGGCGTCGAGTTCCAGTCGAGCAGCGCGGGGTAGGGCAGGAGGCGCCCGGGCGCCGGCAGCACCGCGCGCAGGACGAACAGGGCGACCACGGCGTACGCCAGCGCCGCGAGCAGGGCGCAGAGCGCCGCTCTCCGCCCCGAGCCCTCGAGCCTCAATCCTTCTCCAGCACGAGGAGCTGCGAGATCGCGACGAGCGGCACGCGGTACGGCAGCCGGGCGAGCAGCCGGGCGAGCGGCAGCGGGGTCACGTTGGGGAAGAGCAGACCGCAGCGCTGCGGGCGCGACCGGCGTCCGGTCGCGGCGCGCACCAGGCGGCGGAGGTGCCCGGGCGAGAACAGGAGCGAGCGCCGCTCCTCCTCGCGCGTCAGGCCGAGCACGATGTGGCCGGGGTTGATGCGGTTCGGCTCGAACACGACGAGACGGCGGCGCGCGACCCGCCACATCTCGCGCAGCGCGGCGACGGGGTCGTCGAGGTGGTGCAGCAGCTCCCAGCAGGTGACGACGTCGAAGGCGCCGTCGGCGAAGGGCAGCGCCGTCGCCGAGCAGCGCACGCGATCGGGCACCGGGTTGCCGTTCAGCATGCCGGCGGCGTAGTCGCAGGCGACGACGCGGATGCGCGCCGGGTAGTAGGCGCTCGAGAACCCGCTGCCCGCGCCGACGTCGAGCAGGCTCGTCACGCCGTCGAGCGCGCCCCGCGACTCGAGGTGCGCGACGCGCTGGCGCGCGAACAGCTCGACCACCGGATGGTCGCTCGGGCGGTAGCGGCCGCCCGTGTCCCAGAAGGCGTGCTGCTCGGTCATCGCGCGGCGGCGTCGCGCTCGCCGTCGCCGCCTGCTGCGCCGAGCTGCTGGCGCAGCAGCGCGACCTCCTGTGCGAGCAGCTTGACCTGCAGGCTCAGGCCCGAGAGCCGTACCGCGTAGTTCAGGGAGACGGTGAGCAGGAAGACGAGGCCGAAGAAGAACAGGGTCGAGCTCGGCGTCCACGCCCCGACCGCGCGCGTGAGCATGCGCACGGCGTCGAACCAGACGCTCAGCACCATCGTGCCGAGCGCGACGACGGTCCAGATCGGCGTGTACTCCTCGCGCAGGCGCCCGCGCCGCACCAGCACGAGCACCGCGACGAGGAAGGCGCTGCACAGCAGCAGCGCCAGGATGCGCGTGCTGGCCGGCTCCGGCTGCTCGATCGCGAGCCGGCGCAGGGCCTCGACGTCGATGGTGCTTTGGTTCATGGCGATCCTCTATTGCTCGCGCGCTCGCGCCTGCTCAGTCGGAAGCGAGCTTGACGCGCGGCGTGAACATGCTGCGGAACGTCGAGAGCAGCATCTTGTACGGATAGTAGACGGCGCGCAGGCCGGCGTGCATGGGCTTGCGCTGCGGCGGGCTCGGCGCCATCGTCACCGGGATCTCGCGGATGCGGAACCCCTGGCGGTGCAGCAGCAGCAGCACGTCGATGTCGGGGAAGTCGAACGGGTAGAAGTCCGAGCAGCAGAAGCGGACGACCGGGCGTGACAGCGCCTGCAGGCCCGAGGTGGGGTCGGCGATGCGCGGTCCGCCGCACCAGACGAGCACCCGCTGGAAGAACACGCGTCCCACCGTGCGGGCGCCGCCCATCTCGTAGCCCGACGCCTCGATGAAGCGCGATCCGATGACCACGTCCGCCTCGCCGGCGCGCACCGGCGCGAGCAGGCTCGGGATGTACGCGGGGTCGTGCTGGCCGTCGGCGTCCATCTGCACCAGCTGCCGGTAGCCGTGGCGGATGGCGTACTTGTAGCCGGTCTGCAGCGCCGCGCCGTAGCCCAGGTTGAACGGGTGCGAGACCACGCTGGCGCCGTGCTGGCGCGCGAGCTCGGCCGTGTCGTCGCGCGACCCGTCGTTGACCACCAGCACGTCGAGGTCGAGGCCCGTCGCCCGGACGCGGTCGATCACCGCGCCGATCGAGCGCTGCTCGTTGAACGCCGGAATGATCAGCAGGGACTCGGCGGAAGGGCGGGGCATCGGTACGGGCGCGGTCCTACCACAGCGGATCGACGGGAGTCATGCCGGAGCTGGCGGGCACGGTGGCAGATCCTCGCACAGCGCGCGCGGCGCCCGCAATTGCCCCGCGCGACGCCGGAGCCGGCCGCGCCGGACGGGGTTTACGCCGCCCGAGCGGCCCGCTAGACAGAGGGACCTTCGCCGCGGGCCATCCGCTCGACCCCATCAGATGCCACGCAAGCTCTATTTCGAGACCTTCTTCATCTCGCTCGCGGTGATCCTGCTCGAGGTGTCCTACACCCGGGTCTTCTCGTTCAAGCTCGTCTACTACTTCACCTACCTGGTGATCGGCATCGCGCTGCTCGGCCTCGGCTCGGGCGGCGTGCTGGTGGCGATCGTCTCGCGGCTGCGGCGCGCCGCGCCCGAGCGTCTCGTCCTCGGCTGCACGCTGGCCGCCGCGGTCGCGGTGCTCGCCGGCTACTTCCTGATCGCCCTCCTGCGCCTGAACCTGTTCCGCATGGTGATGTGGATCACGCAGGGCGGCCACTGGGGAGGCGTCGCGCTCGAGCTCGCCAAGCTGACGGTCGTCTGCGCGACGCTGTTCGTGCCGTTCCTCGCGGCCGGCATCGCGCTCGCGAAGATCTTCGCCTCGCAGACGGAGCGCATCAGCCGGCTCTACGCGATCGACCTGCTCGGTGCGGCGCTCGGCTGCATGATCGTCATCCCGGCGATCACCGTGGTCTCGCCTCCGGGGGCGGTGTTCCTCGGGGGGCTCGCCTTCGCGTTCGCCGGTCTGCCGCTCGCGCGCGCGACCGGGCGCACGGCGACGGCCCCGGCCGCGGTCGCGGCGGTCGGGCTGCTCGCGGGCGTGCTCTTTCCCGGCGTGCTGCCCGACCCGGTGCGCGACCGCGTCAAGGGCGGCGACGTGCCGACCATCTTCTCGCGCTGGAGCCCGGTGTTCCGCGTCGACGTCGTCCCCGTGCCCGGCACCGTGCCCGCGACCAACTTCCTCGTCCACGACGGCACGCTGGGCTCGTCGATGCTGCAGTACGACGGCGACCCCGGGTCGCTCGGGCGCTACGACACGATGGACCGCTCGTTCCCGTTCCGTCTGCTCGGCCCCGAGCCGGACGTCGCGATCATCGGCTCCGCGGGCGGCAACGAGATCCTCGCCTCGCTGCGCCTCGGCGCGGGGCACATCACGGGCATCGAGCTCAACCCGGTCACCGTCTCGCTGCTGACCGACCACTTCGCGGACTTCACCGGGAACATCGCGCGTCACCCGAAGGTGACGCTGGTGAACGCCGAGGGGCGCTCCTACCTGAAGAGCTCGGGCAAGGAGTTCGACCTCATCTGGCTCGTCGCGCCGGACAGCTACGCGGCGATGAACGCCGCGACGTCGGGCGCCTTCGTGCTCTCCGAGAGCTACCTCTACACGAAGGAGATGATCGTCGAGGCGCTCGAGCACCTCGATCCGAAGGGCATCCTGTGCGCGCAGTTCGGCGAGATCGAGTTCGCGAGCAAGCCGAACCGCGTCGTGCGCTACCTGGGGACGGCGCGCGAGGCGCTCGCCGAGCTCGGCATCGACGACTTCGGCCGGCACGTCATGGTCGCCGTGTCGCCCGGCTTCGGCCAGCTCGAGTCGGCGACCATCCTGATCCGCAAGGCGCCGTTCACCGACGCCGACGTGCGCAGGTTCGTCGAGACGGCCGCCAAGCTCGAGGGCTCGCGCGTGGTCTATACGTGGTCCGGCGCCGATCCGGAGAGCAGCATCACCAAGGCGATCACGCTCGAAGGCGAGGCCCGCGAGGCGTTCTACCGGAACCTGCCGTACAAGGTCGGCCCGATCACCGACGACTCGCCGTTCTTCTGGCACTTCGTCGGCTTCGACCAGGTGCTGTTCGGCGACGACGACATCCGGCTGAACGTCGAGGAGGGGATCGGCGAGCGCCTGCTGCTCGTCCTGCTCGGGATCGGGACGGCGTTCGCCGCCGCGTTCCTGCTGCTGCCGCTCGCCGTGGTGCGCGACGTCTGGGCGCAGATCCCGTACAAGCTCAACGCGGGGCTCTACTTCGCGGGGCTCGGCTTCGGCTTCATGCTGATCGAGGTCTGCCTGATCCAGCGCTTGACGCTGTTCCTCGGCTATCCGACGTACTCGCTCACGGTGACGCTGTTCTCGCTGCTGGTCTCGACCGGCATCGGCAGCTTCGCGAGCGAGCGCTACGCGAGCGACCGCAACCGGGTGCTGGCGGCGCTCGTCGGCGCGCTGATCGTGCTGGTCGTGTTCTATCGCTTCGGCTTGACGCCGCTGGTCGACGTCGCGGTCGGCTGGCCGTTCGCGCTGCGCGTCGTGACCACCGTCGCCTTGCTCCTGCCGCTCGGCTTCTGCCTCGGCGCCTTCATGCCCATCGGGCTGCGCTCCGTCTCGGCGCTGACGCCGTTCCACGAGCAGTACGTCGCCTGGTGCTGGGCGGTGAACGGCTTCTGCTCGGTCGTCGCCTCGGTGCTGGCGACGATCCTCGCCATGACGGCCGGCTTCAACGCTGTCATCCTGATCGGCCTCGCCTGCTACCTGGTCGGCGTGTCCGCGTTCCTGCGCGTGCCGTCGGGCGAGGCGCGTCCGGCCTGAGCAGGGCCCCCGGGCCGCGGCACGAGCCGGGGATCGCGCCAGCCCGCGAGGTCGCCCGGCGAGTCGACCAGGCTCGGCGTGTCGATCATGAAGGCGAGCAGGATCTCGCCGCCGGCGAAGCGGTCGAGGTCGACGCGGGCCTCGACCCAGCGACGGTCGCCGGGCCCGCGCGCCGGGTCGATCCGCTCCTCGAGGACGAGCTCGCGCCGGCCGCGCCCGTTGCTCTCGCGCGGCGTCAGCACGACCACCGCGAAGCGGAAGGGGCCGCTGCGCAGGCCCGCCCAGCGCTCGGGGTTGACCCCGTACGCGGTCTCGAGCACCGCGCCGTGCGGCGGCACGCGCACCTTGACGAAGCCCGGCGACGGCGCAGTGTCGAGCGCGACCGGCTGCGTCATCACACGCCCGGCCGGCCAGTCGGCGCGCAGCAGCGCGCCGTCTGCGGGCAGGAGCTCGAGGAGCGACGTCGCGGCCGGCGCGTCGGCGGCCGGCTGCGCCGGCGCGCCGGGCGAGGCCGGGGCGCCGCGCTCCGCCGTCGGCGCGTCGCAGGCCAGCACCGTCGCGAGGAGCAGGAGCCACGCTCCGCCCCGGCTCGAGCGCGTCGCCGCCACGCGCCGCT
>JBFMAS010000771.1:0-17522 GCA_040755575.1 Thermodesulfobacteriota bacterium | reverse complement strand
CCCGATGGACATGATCGCGACGCTCTGGGACATGATGTCGGGCGGCGTCTTCGACCGCTTCCCGACCATGCAGACCATGATCCTCGAAGCGGGCGCGGGCTGGATCCCGTCCTTCTTCGAGCGCTTCGAGGAGCACCGCGAGATGTTCGGCGCCATCAAGGCGCCCGAGTGGAAGACGCCGCCGATGGAGATCTTCCTGCGCCAGATGATGGTCACCGTCGAGGCCTGCGAGCGCACCGACCTCGAGATCGCGCTGCGCTTCCTGCCCGCGGACCACGTCGCGCTGGCCTCGGACTGGCCGCACTACGACGGCACGCCCGACCTGGTCGGCGGCTTCGCGCGCGCCTCCGAGGGGCTCAGGGAGCAGGATCTGCGGCTGGTGGCGTCGGGAACGATGGAGCGCTGGTTCCCCGCGGCAGCGTGAAGATGAACGAGCTGCCCCGCCCGAGCTCGCTCGCGACGCTGATCTCGCCGCCGAGCTGGTGGACGAGGCGCCGCGCGATGTAGAGCCCGAGGCCGGCGCCGCGGTAGGAGCGCGCGTCCGAGCTGTCGGCCTGGCGGAACATGTCGAAGATGATCGGCAGGTGCTGCGGGGCGATGCCGATGCCCGTGTCGCGCACGACGCAGCGCACGAGCCCGGCGTCCGGGCGGCACTCGAGCACCACCTCGCCGCGCGGCGTGAACTTCACCGCGTTGCCGATCAGGTTCTTCAGGATGATGCGCAGCTTGCGCGGATCGGTGTCGAGCTCGAGATCGTCCGGGCCGTCCCAGCGCAGCGCGACCTCGTCGAGCGGCACCATCGCGGCGAACTCGGCCGCGAGCTCGGTGAAGAGCTCGCGCAGCCGCACCCGCTCGTAGCGCGGCGGGTCGCGGCCCGCCTCGAGGCGGCTCAGGTTCAGCGTCTCCTCGATCAGCTCGAGCAGCTCGACGCCGGAGCGGCGGATGCGGTGCAGGATCCGCGTCCGCTCGGGGCCAGGGACGTCGTCGCCGAGCATCTCCGTGTAGCCGAGGATCACGCTCACCGGCGTGCGCAGCTCGTGCGACATCGTCGACACGAACTCGGACTTGATGCGGTTCGCCTCGCGCAGCTCCTCGAGCAGGCGCGTGTTCTCGAGCGCCAGCGACGCGAGGTGCGCGATGCCGACCGCGACGCGCTCCTGCTCGCGCCCGAAGCGGCGACCGTCGCCGACGTAGTGCGCCGAGATGATGCCCATGATCTCGCCGCCGCGGCGAAGCGCCACGTAGAGGCTCGTCCCGATGCGGTGCCGCGCGTGCAGCTCGCGTACCCGCGGGTCCTCGATGTCGCGCGTCTCGATCTGGGTCGCGCCGGACGACGCCAGGAGAGCGAGGAGCGGCTCGACGTCGCGCGTCGGCACGCGCAGGTCGCGCACGGCCTGCCAGTCCTCCTCGCGATGGCCGTGGGCGGTGTGCGGCACGAAGGCGTTGTCGCCCGCGTCGCGCAGGACGAGCGCGCCCGCGTCGCAACGCAGCAGCTCGACCACGAGCTGGCAGACGCGGTCCAGGATCACCGGCGTGCTCTCGCAGCGGATCATCTCCTCGCCGGCGCGCGCGAGCGCCGACGAGATGCGCGATTCGGTCGCGACGCCGCGCTCCGCCCGCCTGCGCTCGCGGCGCTGCACCTCGTGCTCCCGCGCGACCCACACCGAGCCGAACAGCGCCAATCCGACCGCGAGCGAGCGGTAGGTCAGCGTCGCGTCCGCGGGGTCGGGGAGGAGCGCGCGCGTGACGAGCAGCCCGCCGCACGCCACGACGACCGTGAGCGCCTGCGGCCACGGGCCCCAGGGCACGAAGCTCGCCGTCGCCATCGCCGTCGCGACGTAGAGGAACGCGCTCGCGATGATCTCGCCGCGCAACGCGGCCGAAGCGGCCGTCGTCGCGTAGAGCGCGCACACCATGACGGCGCCGAGCCAGCGCATGGCGTCGAGGTTGCGCGTCCGCGGCACCGCGAGCACGCCGACCGCCAGAATCGCACACTGCAACGCCTTGACGAGGACGAGCGGCGCGACGTGCTCGTGCGCATGGAGCAGGTCCACGGCGAGGAACACGACCGAGGCGGCCAGGATGACGGCGCTGCCCGTGCGCAAGCGACGCTGCAGCAGCTCGCGCTCGGCGCGGGCCGCCGCCGCGAAGGTCGCGTCGTCGTCGCAGCGCGCCTCTGCGGAGGCGTTCATCTCGGACATCTTATCGGCGAGCCGCGACGAACCCAGCAGAGCGTCCGCTGCGGCGCTCGCCAGGTCGAGTGCGCAGCTCGCGTCGCCGTCGCCGCGCGCGCGACGACGCCGCGGTCACGCGCCGCGAAGCGGCTCGGCGCGCGCGATCAGCGCCCCGAGGTCGACGCCGCGCGGCAGCGTCCCGTAGGCCGCGCCGTGCTCGCCGTCGAGCCGCGACGCGCAGAACGCGTCCGCGATCGCGGGCGCCGCGTGCCGCACGAGCAGCGCGCCCTGCAGGACGAGCGCCATCCGCTCCGTCACCCGGCGCGCGCGCAGCTCGACGTCGCTGCCGTCGGCGAGCTCCGTGCGCAGCGCCGCGGTCGCGGCGTCGAGCCGCCGGTCGGCACCGCGCGCGAGCTCGACCTCGGCGAGGAACGCCTCGAGCGATCCCGGCTCGCGCACCATGGCGCGCAGCACGTCGAGGCAGATCACGTTGCCCGAGCCTTCCCAGATGCCGTTCAGCGGCGCCTCGCGGTAGAGGCGCGCCATGACCGACTCCTCGACGTAGCCCGCGCCGCCGAGGCACTCGAGCGCCTCGACCACGTGTCCCGGAGCGCGCTTGTTGAGCCAGTACTTCGCGACCGCGGTCGCGATGCGCGAGAACGCGCGCGCCTCGTCGCCGCCGCGCTCGGCGTCGTCGAAGCCGCGCGAGATGCGCATCGCGAGCACGGTCGCGGCCTCGGCCTCGAGCGCGAGGTCGGCGAGCACGTTGCGCATCAGCTCCTGCTCGACGAGCCGCTTGCCGAACGCGACCCGGTGCGCCGCGTGGTGCGCCGCCTGCATCACCGCCTGGCGCATGAACGAGGCGGGCGCGGCCACCGTGTCGTTGCGCGTGTGGTGCACCATGTCGATGATGGTGCGCACGCCGCGGCCCTCCTCACCGACCATCCGCGCCCACGTGCCCTGGTACTCGATCTCCGACGACGCGTTCGAGCGGTTGCCGAGCTTGTCCTTCAAGCGCTGCACGAAGAACGGGTTGCGGGTGCCGTCGGGGCGCCAGCGCGGCACGAGGAAGCAGGACAGGCCGCGCTCGGTGTGCGCGAGCGTCAGGAACGCGTCCGACATGGGCGCCGAGCAGAACCACTTGTGCCCGGTGAGCTCGTACTCGCCGCCGGGGCCGCCCGTGCCGAGCGCCCGCGCCCGGGTCGTGTTCGAGCGCACGTCGGAGCCGCCCTGCTTCTCGGTCATCGCCATGCCGAAGGTGACGCCCTGCTTCTCGGACGCGGGCACGCAGCGCGGGTCGTAGACGCGCGCCACCACCTTCGGCTCCCACTCGGCCGCGACCTCCGGCTGGCGGCGCAGCGCCGGCACGACGGCGTAGGTCATGGTGAGCGGGCAGCACACGCCGGCCTCGACCTGCGACAGCAGGTAGAGCATCGCCGAGTGCGCGACGTGCGCCCCCGGCCGGTCCTCCGTCCACGGGAGCGAGGGCATGCCGTGCTCGATCGCGAGCCGCATCAGCTCGTGGTAGGCGGGATGGTACTCGACCTCGTCGACGCGCTGCCCGTAGCGGTCGAAGACGTGCAGCTCGGGCAGGTGGCGGTTCGCGTCGAAGCCGAGATGCAGCACGCGCTCGCTGCCGAGCAGGGCGCCGAACGCGCGCACCTGCTCCTCGGCCCAGCCGGCGCCCTCGCGGTGCAGCGCCTCGGCGAGCGCCGGGTCCGCGTCGTACAGGTTGTAGTCCTCGAGCGGCGGCACCTGGTTGCGCACGCTGTGCGTGGCGAGCTCGGTGAGAGGGCTGCGTGACGACATGCGTCCCCCTGTCCTTCAGGCGCCCGGCTCGAGCCGGAAGTCGAGGTTCTCCTCCTCGCACGCGGCGGCGAGCTCGCTGCGCAGCTCGGACAGCACGAGCTTCGAGGGCACGTGCAGCTCCGCTTCGAGGACGAACATCGGCGTGCCGCTCTCGGGCGCGTACGTGACGCGCGACTCCAGCGACGCGACGTTGATGCCGCGGCTCGCGAGGATCGACGCGATCGCCTGCACGATGCCCGGGCGATCCGTGCCGCTGACGTCGATCCGGTACAGCAGGTAGTCGGACGGCGGCCGCACGCGCGTCGTCTCCTTGAGGATGCAGCGCAGCTTGAGGTCGCTCTCGACGCGCGCTCCGATCTGCTTGACGCGGTCGATGACCTCGGTCGAGCCCGAGATCAGCATGATCACCGCGAACTCGCCGCCGAGGATCGCCATGCGGCTGTCCTCGAGGTTGGCGCCCGCCTCGCGGATCAGCGTCGAGAGCTCGTTCACCAGCCCCGGGCGATCGGGCCCGACGGCGGTGAAGACGACGTAGTTGCGCTCGCCTTCCATCACGCGTCCTCCTTGCCGTGAGCGATATGTGCCGCGGCGCGCCACCTCAAGCCCCCGGCGGCGACGGCCGATGCACCAGAGGGGGCTGGATGGGGGGTCGGTTCGAGGATCGGGCGTCGGCTGCGTGTCTGCTCGAGGCGATGCGCCAGCCGCTCCTGGTGCTCGACGGAGAGCTGCGCGTGCAGGCCGCGAATCACGCGTTTCGCCGCGCGCTGCTGCTGCCGCCGGGCGAGCTCTCGGGCATGGCGGTGCAGGAGCTCGCCGGCGGCAAGCTCGCGAGCCCGAAGCTGATCGAGCTGCTGCACGCGCTCGCACGGCACGGCCGCGAGTTCGACGCCTTCGAGCTCGGGCTGTCGATCCCCGGCGGCAGCCGCACCTTCCTCGTCGAGGGCAGATCGCTGCGCCGCACGGACGACGCGACGCTGCTGCTCGTCGGCTTCGAGGACGTCACGGAGCGCCGCCACACCGAGGCGGTGATGCGCGAGAGCGAGGAGCGCTTTCGCAGCGCGTTCGACTTCGCCGCGATCGGCATGGCGCTGGTCTCGCCGACCGGGCGCTTCCTCAAGGTGAACCGCGCGCTCGGCACGCTGCTCGGACGCTCCGCGGAGGAGCTGCTGCAGACCGACTTCCAGTCGATCACGCACCCGGACGACCTCGGCGCCGACCTCGAGCGGCTGCACCGCGTGCTCGCCGGCGAGACCGCGTCGTACCAGATGGAGAAGCGCTACTTCCACAAGCAGGGGCACGTCGTCTGGGCGCAGCTCACGGCGTCGCTGGTGCGCGACGCGCGCGGCGAGCCGCTCTACTTCGTGTCGCAGATCCACGACGTGACGGCGCGCCGCCGCGCCGAGAGCGAGCTGCGCTGGGCACGCGACGAGGCGCTGCGCGCGTCGAGGCTCAAGTCCGAGTTCGTCGCCAACATGAGCCACGAGATCCGTACGCCGATGAACGGCGTGATCGGCATGAACACGCTGCTGCTCGAGACGGACCTCACACGAGAGCAGCGCGACTTCGCGCAGACGGTGCAGGACTCGGCGAGAGCGCTGCTGCGCATCATCGACGACATCCTCGACTTCTCGAAGATCGAGGCCGGCAAGCTCGACCTCGAGACGGTCGACCTCGGCGTCCGTCAGAGCGTCGACGCCGTGCTGCAGCTCCTCGGCCCGCGCGCCCGGGACAAGGGGCTCGCGCTCGAGTCGCGCGTCGACGCGGACGTCCCCGAGGTGGTGCGCGGCGATCCCGTGCGCCTGCGCCAGGTGCTGCTCAACCTCACCGGCAACGCGATCAAGTTCACCGAGCAGGGCCGCGTGTCGGTGCGCGTCGGCCGCTCCGCGGAGAGCGGCGACGAGGTCGTGCTCCGCTTCGAGATCGCCGACACGGGCATCGGCATCGCGCGCGACGCGCGCAGCCGGCTGTTCCAGGCCTTCAGCCAGGCCGACGGCTCGATGAGCCGCCGCTACGGCGGTACGGGGCTCGGGCTCGCGATCTCGAAGCAGCTCACCGAGCTGATGGGCGGCCGGATCGGCGTCGAGAGCACGCCCGGCCACGGCAGCACCTTCTGGTTCACGGTGCGCGCGCAAAGGATCGCCGGCTCCCTCGCCGCCGAGGCGAGCCCGCACGCCGTGCTGCGCGCGCTGGTCGTCGACGACAGCATCACGGTGCGGACCGATCTCGTGTTCAAGCTGAAGGCGATGAGCATCGACGCCCACGGTGTCGGCGACGCGGCCGCGGCGCTCGAATGGCTCCGCGCCGCGCGCGCACGCCGCGAGCGGGTCGACGTCGTCCTGCTCGACCTGCAGATGCCGGGCATGAACGGGCTCGACCTCGCGCGCGAGATCCGCTCCGCGCCGGAGCTCGCGTCGCTGCCGCTCGTCATGGTGACCGGCTTTGCCGAGCGCTGCCACGAGGACGAGGCGCGCGAGGCCGGCATCGCCGGCTACCTCACGAAGCCGGTCGAAGCGGCCTCGCTGCGCGCCTGCCTCGATCGCGTGCTGGCGGGCCAGGGCGCCGGCACGGCGCCGAGCGCCGCGGCCGACGCCGGCGTGGCGACGGGCGAGCCGCCGGTCCGGACGCGCATCCTGGTCGCCGAGGACAACGTGGTGAACCAGAAGGTCGCGCTGCTCACCCTCGAGCGCCTGGGCTACGACGTGCGCGTGGTGTCGAACGGCGTCGAGGCGCTCGACGCGCTCGAGCGCGAGCCGTTCGACCTGATCCTGATGGACTGCCAGATGCCCGAGATGGACGGCTTCGAAGCGACCGCCGAGATCCGCCGTCGCGAGGGCTCCACGGCGCACCGTCCGATCATCGCCATGACGGCGAGCGCCATGCAGGGCGACCGCGAGCGCTGCTTCGTCGTCGGCATGGACGACTACATCGCGAAGCCCGTCCATCCGGCGGCGCTCGACCGCGTGCTGCGGCGCTGGCTCGGACGCCGCGACACGGTGCACGGCGTCGACCTGCCGCTGCCGGCCCGTGCGCTCGAGCCGGCGCGCGCGGCGCTGTGAGCGCGGCGCACCCGTCGCTCGTCGCTTGACGTGCGGCGCGCCGTCCCGGACAGTCGGCGCATGTCCCGGCTCGTCTACTCGCGCGAGGAGGTGCTCGCCGAGCACGACTACGCGGCACCGCACGAGGTGGCGGGCTACCGGCTGCACGGCGGGTTCGACGCGCGAGGCTCGTACGTGCCGCCCCGCACGCTGCATCGCTGGCCGGCGGTGCGCGCCTGGCAGCGCGCGCTGCGCGCACGCGGCTTCCCGCTGATCGAGGCGACGACGCGCCTCCTCGAGGCGGGACCGTACCCGAGCTACCCGCAGCAGAAGCTGCTGCTCCGCCACGGCCTCGGGCAGACGCTGTGGAACTCGCTCACCATCACGGGCGTGATCGAGGCCCGCGGCCGGCTGCTGATCGACCTGCCGGCGCCCGACTTCCGGCGCGTCGTCGTCGACGACCTCTCGGTGACGGCGACCGGGCACCTCGACAAGGGCCTGCTCGCCGCGCACGGCATGGACGAGGGCGGCGACCCACGGCGGCGGCTGGGCGCGCACGACGCGATGTGGTTCGCGATCCGCGACCTGCTGTTCGGCGGGGACGCGTATCCCTTCCCCGAGGTCCCGGCGAGCATCGCGCGCCCCGACGGCGCCCGGCTCGCGCCCGCCCTACCCCTGCCCCACGAGCAGATGCTGTCGCTGCTGATGAACGTTCTGATGATCGAGGTGCGCGCCGAGCTCGCCTTCGACTTCGTGCAGCAGCTCCTCGCCGACCCCGAGCTGTTCGCCGACCGGCGGGCCGAGGCGCGGCTCGGCATCGAGATGGTCGACCGCATCCGCGCCGACGAGGCGATCCACGTCGCGTACCTGCAGCTCGTCCTGTCGGAGATGCGCTCGTTCACCTTCCGCGCGGTGGACGGCGGGCTCGTCCCCGGCGCCCAGATCGTCGATCCGATGTGGGCGACGCTGGTCCACTGGCACGCGGTCGACAACCCGCGCCTCGCGCGCGAGGCGCTGCGCCCGGTGCTGCACCGGCGCATCCTCGAGCACCCGGACGGCGCGCGGCTGCTCGAGGAGTTCGAGGCGCGCGGCTCCGCCTGAGCTCTCCCGCGGCACCACCTCGAACGGCACCTCGAGGGGCGCCAGCCCGCACTCCGCGAGGCGCTTGACGCGCTGCTGCACGAGCTCGACCTCGAGCGTGTAGCGGCCCGGCTGCGCCGGGACGCGGAACCAGACGCTGAACACCGTCGGCACGAAGGGGCGCGGATCGTCGTTCAGCGTCGTCCGATCGCGCTTCCCGACCCGGGCACCCGACGCGTCGCGGAGGGCGAACTCGGCGAGCACCAGGTTGCGAGGATAGAAGCCGACCGCGGGCCACGTCGCCCCGGAGCGGTTCTCGAGGCGCAGCCGGGCGCGCGCCTCGCCGCCGGCGACGATCGGAGACGCGGCCCAGCCGAGGAAGCGCAGCTCGCCGTCGCACGACTCGCCGAGCGGCGCGATCGCGGTGCCGCGCAGCGTGCGCTCCGTGCTGAGGAGGAGCGCGCGCCTGTCGTCGCGCACGGGCCGGTGCACGCGGTAGACCGCACCGCTCGGCCACTCGGCGGCGGGGGTCAGGCCCTCGGGAAGCGGGCCGCGCCAGCGCTCGGCGTCCCCGTCCGCGAGCGAATCGCGATGCACGACGATCCAGCCCACGTCGATCAGGTCGACGATCTGCTGGAAGGCCTCCTCCTGCGGCAAGCGCCGCGCGAGCAGCGCGAGATAGCGCCGGTGCTGCGGCGGATAGGCGCCGTAGCCGTCGACGATCGGGCTCCAGTGGTACGTGCTGAAGTAGGCGCGTCGCGCCGCGTCCGCCTCGTTCGCCGCTCGCGGCACCTCGAGGACCGCGCGTCCTTCGCCGTGCGCCGCGAGCCAGCGGTAGACCGGAGGCACGTCGTCGCCGACCGCCTCGCGGTGCAGCGGCGGCTCGGGCAGCGCGAGACGTCCCGCGACGACCGCCGCCGCACACGCGGCGGCGACGCTCCACGCGAGCGCCGGACGCCGGCCGCGCAGGATGCGTCCGAGGCCGAGTCCCGCGAGGAGCGAGAAGCCGAGCTGCGCGATCACCGTGAAGCGGATCGGTGCCCGGACGCTCGAGAAGCCCGGGATCAGCTCCATGAGCAGCGCGTACGGGCTCCAGATCCACCCCGTCGAGGTCGCGATGCCGGGGCCGAGCGCGAGGAACAGCCCGGTGGCGGCGAGGGCCACGCCGACGCGCAGCAGGAAGCGACCGCGCGCCGGGCCGCCCGGCAGCACACCGAGCAGGGCGAGCGCGTAGCCGAGCCAGCCGACGCCGCCCGCCAGCAGGTAGTGCTCGAGGTGCAGGCGCGCGTAGGCGGGGATCAGGCCGACGGGCTGCCGGTCGTCGCCGTACTGCGGCACGAGCCCGAGCTCGCGCAGCGTCAAGTATGGCTGCATCACCAGCAGCAGGACCACGCCGACGACGCCCGCCACGACGGCCAGGCCGATCACCCGCCGCCGGTCGATCCGCTGGCGGTGCTGCAGCGCGGCGAGCGGGGCCGCGACCACGGAGACGAAGAGCACCGCGTACATCAGGTAGACCGAGCTCAGCGCCTGCAGCAGGAGCGCCAGCGCGAGCAGCGCCGCATCGCGCGGCCGCGCGTCGCGCAGCCAGCCGTCGAGCCCGTAGAGGATCAGCGGGAGGTACTGCACGCCGAGCATGTGGAAGTGCGAGCCGGCGAGATAGCGCGCCGCACAGAACACGTAGAAGACGCCGCTCAGCGCGGCGGCGGCGGGTGCGACGTAGCGCCGCGCGAAGAGGTACGTGAACCACGCGCCGAGCGGATAGGTGAGGAACGCCGTCACGTTGAGGGCGAGGATCGGGTTGCCGGTCAGCCAGTAGAGCGGCCCGAACAGCGGCAGAAAGCCGATCAGGTGCTCGGAGTACGCGAGCGTCAGCGGCGCCGGGTAGAAGGTGTTCGCGTCGAAGAGCTGCAGCGGCGAGCGCCACACTGCGTGGGCCACCCAGCTCATCGCCCAGACGATCAAGTAGAAGTCGGCGGTGGAGACGATCTGCATGCCGCCCGGATCGTAGGCCGAGTGCGTCGCCCAGAAGCGCGGCGCGGGCCAGAGCCACCAAAGCGCGAGCGCAGCGTAGCCGAGCAGGAGCAGCAGCTCGCGTCCGACGCGCGGCCGCACGTCGACGGCGTCGGCGACGGACGGGAGCGAGGTCTGCGCGGCCATGCGGCTGCGCAGGCCTAGGAGCCTGTCCGAGTAAGGCCGCGGGGCTGCGAAGCGCGATGCATCCGCGATCGCTGCGTCGCCGAACCCTCGACGGATCGCCCCGGATACGCCGTCGGGTTCGTCTCCTTGCGCTCGCGGCGCCTCGCGCTTCTCGCTCCCACGCCCTTGCTCGGATAGACTCCTAGCCCGCGGCGTCCTGGGCCGCCGCGAGGCGCTCCGCGATCCGCGCCGCCGTCAGGTCGCGCAGCTCCGCACGGTCCTCGACGCTGCGCCCGACGGTCGGGATCGGCTCGAGCACGTCCAGCACCACCGTCCCGGGCAGGATCGAGAGGTACTGCCCCGGGGGCATGATGCTCGACGTGCCGTGGATCGCGACCGGAACGATGGGCCGCCCGCTCTTGACGGCGAGGGTGAACGCTCCGTTTTTGAAGGGGCCCATCCGGCCGTCGCGCGATCGGGTGCCCTCCGGAAACATGATCAGCGAGAACGCACCGGCGCCCTTGGCCGCGATCTTCTCCAGGGTCGCGATCGACTCCGCGGGATCCTCCCGGTCGATCGGGATCATGCCGAGCGTCCGCATCACCAGGCCGAGCACCGGCTCCTTGAAGAGCTCCTTCTTGGCCGCGAAGCGGTTGTTGCCGGGCAGGTAGCCGAGCAGCGCCGCGATGTCGAAGTGGCTCGCGTGGTTCGGCGTGATGACGCTCGGCTCGTCGGGCAGCTTGTCGGCGCCGATCACCTTCACCTCGACGCCGGTCGCGAGCGCGAGGTTGCGTGCCGAGAGCTTCGCGAAGCTCCACGCAAGCTCGGGACTCACCTGGTGGAGGCCGACCGCGACCGTGCCCATCGAGAACAGCATGCTGCGGTAGATCACGCGGTTCAGGAACACGCGCAGCTCGGACGCGTCGGCCGCGCCGATCGGCGTCACCCATTCCTCACCGAGCTCACTGGCCGGGATGCGTAGCTGCTGCACGCGATGCCTCCGTCGTCGTGTCGGGCGGGGCCGCTACGCGCTCAAGCGGCGGCCCGCGGAGCGGCCGTCTCGGCGAGAGTCGGGCGGCGCGACTGCCACATCCGACGCAGCGCGCCGGCGACGTAGGGCCGCGCATAGCCGCGCAGCCTGCCGAGGAAACGAGGCTCCTCGATGACCACCCTCGCTAGGCCGAGCAGCACGTCCGGACGCGTGTAGAACGTCCGGTACATGCGGTGGAACCAGTGCTCGAGGGTGGGCACGTCGAGACCGTTCGGCACGAACACGAAGTTCATCGCGTTCATGTTCTCCCAGTCCTCGACGAACGCGCCGTACTCGTGGATCGTCGGGTACGACGGCGTCCCGGGATAGGGCGTGAACTTGGTGAGCTGCATGAGATCGAGCGGCGCCGTGCGCAGGAAGCGGTTCGTTTCGGAGAGGCTCTCGACCGTCTCCGTCGGATGCGCGCACATCATGAGGCCCTTGATCTTCAGCCCCGCCTCGCGCGTCATGTGCAGCGTCCTCAGGAGCTTGTCGAGCTTCACCTCGTGCTTGACGTGGTTCAGCACGCGCTGCGAGCCGGACTCGATCCCGTAGGCGATCTGCCAGCAGCCGGCGCGGCGCATCAGCGCCATGGTGTCGGCATCGAGCAGGTTGGGGTGGCTGTTGCAGCTCCAGGTGAAGTCGAGCCCGTGGTCGAGCATCGCCTCGCAGAGCTGGCGGACGCGCTGCTTGTTGACGGTGAACAGGTCGTCGTAGAACAGGATGTGCTTGACGCCGTAGTCGCCCATCTGGCGCAGCATGCGGACCACGTACTCGACCGAGTGCCATCGGCCGCGGCGCCCCGACGTCGATCGGTCGCAGAAGGTGCAGGAGAAGGGACAGCCGCGCTGCGTGATGAGCGTTCCGACGGGGCTCCGCCGGTAGTTGAACATCGAGGGCGCGAAGGCGTGCGGGAAGTTCGGCACCAGGTCCCACGCGGGCATCGGCAGCGAGTCGAGGTCCTCGAGGTACGCGGCGCGCGGGTTGGCGCGCACGACGCCGCCCCGCTCGGGGTCGCGGTAGGCGAGGCCGGGGACGTCGCGGACGTCGCGACCCTGCTCGAGACGTGCAAGCAGCTCGAACAGCGAGTGCTCCCCTTCGCCGACGATGCCGTAGTCGAACGCCGGGAACTTCTCGAGCGTGCGCTCCGGAACGGCGCTCACGTGCGAGCCGCCGAGGATCGTGACGCAGCCCGGCAGGGCGGCCTTCACCTGCGCGGCGACCCGGCTGCCGTTCGTCACCGAGATCGTGGTGCACGAGATGCCGAGCACGTCGGGCTCGAGCGCGACGATGCGCTTCGCGGCGTCCTCGTTGGTCGTGCCGGCGCGCTTCGCGTCGACGACGTGCACCGCGTAGCCCTTCTCTCGCGCGAGGGCGGCCAGGACCAGGATGCCGATCCCCGGGATGGTCTCCTCACCCTCGCGCAGGCGGTCCATGCTGCGGTCCCAGAAGCAGAACGGCGGCTCCATCAGGACCAGAGTGCGCGTGCGCGGCGGCGTGGCGTCGTCGGGCATGACGACATTTAACCGAGGTACGCTTCGCAAGTCTACGCTCGCGCGGCCTTTCACGATACGACCATCCCTGCATGAGCCGATCCGCCTCCGCTTTCGTCGCCGCGCTGCGCGCGTACCGGTCGGCGTTGCTGCTCGCCTGCGTCCTCGTCGTCCCCGGGGGTGGAGCCGTCGCGGCGGCGGGACCCGACGCGGCGACGCGCGCGAGCTACGTGATCGCGGCGAGCCTCGAGCCGGAGGGAGACGCGGCGCTCGTGCGGGGACGCGTCGAGATCACCTTCGCCAACCCTTCCGATGCGCCGCTCGATCGGGTCTATCTCCACCTCTATCCGAACCGCTTCCGGCAGGACGGCGACGAGGTCAACGACGTCACGCGGATGCACGTGTACCCGCACGGCGCGTTCGCGCCGGGCGGGATCGACATCGAGCGCGTCGAGGACGCGAGCGGCGGCGTGCTGCAGCACCGCCGCGTCGATCGACCCGGGGCACCAGTGGACACGCTGCTCGAGGTTCACCTCGGCCCCCCGCTCTCCCCGGGCGCACGGACGACCATCGCCGTCGCCTTCGCCACCCACGTGCCGGAGCGGTTCGGTCCGTTCGGCGTGACGGAGTACGGCGTCACGGCGGTCGCGGGCTGGTACCCCTACCTGGTGACGCGCGGTACGGACGGCGGCTGGCGGTTCACCGACGGGCCCGAGCCCGCGGACGTCACCGCGACGGTGACGGCTGCCCCGGACAGCACCCTGGTGATCGGCGGCGAGGTCTACGCAGCACCGCATCCGGGGACGGTGCACGCGAGCGCGCGCGGCGTGCGCACGTTCGCGCTGATCGAGCTGCGCAGCGCGCGCATCGTGTCCGGCGACGCGAGCGGCACCCGCGTGACGTTCGTCTGGCCGGAGCCGCTGCGCGAGCAGCGCCTGGCCCCGGGCCCGGCGGTGGAAGACCTGCTGCGCCTCGCCGTCGAGCGCTCGATCTCGTTGCGGCCCTCGACGCTGCCTGCACTGGACCAGCTCGTGGTCGTCCAGGTGCCGCTGCGCTGGAACCTCACGACCCCGAGCGACGGCATCGTCGTGCTGTCGGACCGCGCGATGCGCGTGCAGGAGCTGCTGCGCGGGTTCCACGAGGCGCAGATCGCGCAGGCCACCTACGCCGAGCTGCTGCGCTCGGCGTCACGGAGCTGTGCGCGTCAGCCGCCACGCTGGGTGACCGACGGCGTCGGCTGGCAGCTCGCCGACCGGTACGTCGAGGCGACGCAGCCGACGCACCGCAGCGTGCACGACTGGATCGCCTGGTTCGACTTCTTCGCGATCGTCGACCGCTTCGAGACCGCGCCGAAGATCCCGTTCGTCCAGTCGTACTTCGAGAACGCACGCAGCGACGACGAGCTGCGGGAGAACGTCTTCTCGTTCGCCGGCGATCGGCCGCCGGCGCGCCTGGTGTTCGCGCGGCTCGAGCGCACGGTCGGCGAGGAGGCGGTCGGGCGGGCCGTCGACCGCTTCGTCGCCGCGCCGTGCGAGCCGTTCGATGCGGCGTTGGCGCGCGAGGCAGGCGAGAGCCCGGCACAGGCCGACGCCACGCTGGCGAGCGCGCTCGCCCCGCCGCCGGCGGCCGACGTGCCGACGATCGTCGACCCGAGCTTGCGCCCCGTGCGCGAGCGCTCGACGTACCAGCTCGTCCTCGACACGGCGGACGTCGAGGTGAGCTCGACGGAGTTCGGCCTCGCGGCGCTGTTCGTCGCGCGCCGGCGCTACGACTACACCAAGGACATCGCGATCAACCCGTACTACACCGAGCGGTCGTACGGCCTGCACGTGGGCCCACGCGTGCACTTCGGCCCGCGCAACGACCCGAACACGTACCGACACAACGTCTTCCTGTTCTACAACTACGCCTGGCTCGATCGCGGCTTCACGGACGACTCCGAGCCGGAGCTGCGCACGAGCGGCAACGTGGGCGGGATCGGGCTGCGCTACGACTACTCGAACGTCTACTTCTACGACAACCCGACCCGGCAGCGGGAGGCGCGCGTCTTCGTCGACTGGCACGACGAGGCCTTCGGCGGCGACTACGGCTTCGTGCGCTTCGGTGCGCGCGTCACCGCGACGACGCCGATCGTCACGCCGAACACCATCGGCGCGATCGAGCTCCTGATCGGCTTCGAGGAGGAGACGTCCCGGCAGGGGGTGCCGATCCAGGAGCAGTTCAGCCTGGGCGGCCGGCGCGCGTTGCGCGGCGTCTCCGTCAACGAGAAGCTCGCGCGCAACATCGGCCTCGCGCGCTTCGAGGTCCGGCAGGACGTCTACCCCGAGATGGACCTGAACCTGCTCGACCTGCTCGTCTACCGCCGCCCGCAGCTCAAGCTGTTCCTCGACACGGGCCAGGTCGACGACTCCGCGGGCCGCGCCCTGAACCCTGCGCACTTCGCGCTGGGCGCGGGAGGCGGCATCAACGTGCTCTACGACTTCCTCGGCTTCTTCCCGGGGCGTGCCTACATAGAGGTCGCGACACGCCTCGACCGCGAGCAGACCGACTTCCAGGTCCTGTTCGGCACCCGCCAGGCGTTCTAGGCGGTCGGCGATCCGCCGCCGCGTCGGCTGCAGCGGCTCGAACCGTCGACTCGAGGAGACGGTCGGGACAACGCGCGTTGACGGCGTCGCTGCCGGAAGCGGCGAGCGGTCGTGAAGAAAATGTGCATCCGTGCGTACGCAGCCGCCGTACCACGGGGCATGGGCTTTGCTCCGGAAGTGGCTTGACTACCGCACAGCGCGAGCATACGAGGTTGGTCGCGTAGCTGCGATCTTTCTCCTGTTATCGGTGACGCCCTGCACGCGTCTATCCCGGACACACGGCAAGGCATCGTCCTGATCAGTCCTCAAGCTGTGCTGACATACTTCGACTTCCACCTCGGCTGACCAACCCCCGCAGGGGCACCGCATTCGCAAAGGAATGCGAACAAGGAGAACCCATGATGTCTAGAGCAGTTCGCGGCACCCTACGGCTGCTTGCCGTCCTGTGCGGCATAGGCCTCGTCGCTGCGCCCGCGGCGCACGCCATCCAGGCCAGCGGCTCGATCGTCCTGTCCCCGTCACAGCAGCTGGCACTCTCGCCGGGCGATCAATTCGAGGTCACTGTCTCGATCGTGAACAGCAGCTCGCAGACGCCGCTCGTGCCGCCGGGCTTCGACGCGCCTGCCACGCTGACCGGGCCGATCACCATCGACCTCGGCTGCACGGACTGCGACTGCGCGACCAAGCAGTCCGGCGCTGTGACCTTCGTCCCCGGACCGGACGCTGGCTGCGTGTCGAAGGTCGCGGGGGTGACGAGCTGCGCCTCGGGCGGCGCCACCGTCGTCCTGCTCAACCTGGCGCCGGGTGGAATCGCCCTGCCCGCCGGCAGCGCCCCGCTCGAGATCGCCAAGATCAAGCTGCAGATGAACACCGACTCGGGCCCGCCGCTCGGGATCCGGGCCGGCACCGGCGTGTGTGCGCTGACTGCATGCATCACACCCCCGGACACGGGCTGCGTGAGCTGCTCGGCGGAGGGCTGCACGTTCGTCACGCCGCAGCAGGGCAACCAGCCGTGCGACTGCCCCCACCTCTGCCCGAACAAGCTGCGCTTCATCGGCGACATCAACAAGCCGGACTTCTTCGAGTTCCACTCGATCATCCTGCCGGCGCCCGGCTTCGATCCGGTGAACCAGCCGTTCTCGGTGTCGCTGAGCAACGCGATCGCGGGTCAGATCTTCAGCTTCACGCTGCCGGCCGGCTCGCTGGTCAGCGGAGGTGACGCGGTGACGTTCTCGGACAGCAACGCCGACGTCACCGGTGGCATCTTCAAGATCAAGCTCGCAAAGCGTGACGACGTCCCGGGTGCCTTCCGGCTCGACATCCAGGGCTACAGCGCCGCGATCCACCCGGACACGACCACCCCGATGGACATCCCCGACATGACCCTCGAGTTCTCGATCGGCGGCCAGTCCTGGACCTCGGGCGTCAAGACCTGGGAGCGCAAGGTGTTCGGCTGGCAGCTCAACCAGTTCGGCGTCTGCCAGCCGTAGTCACCCACCAGCCTCGCCGCCCGCGGGCGAGCTGAAAGGAAGCGGCCGGAGAGAGATCTCCGGCCGCTTTTTTTGCTCTGTCGCGTCACGCGCGCTGCGAGCGCTTGCCTGGACCGCGCCTCGCGCGACCTTCCACCACCCCGGCTACGCGACCGCGACATTTTTCCTTTGGGGGTTGTGCAGGCGCAGCGGCACACGCTATCTCACTCGTCACCCGGGCCGTCTTCGACGTCTTCGCTCTCTGCACCGATCCCACGGCCGGGGTGCTCTGCGACGTGGGCCTGGTGAGGCTCGCGAGGGATCATGCACGAGGGGCAGGTCGTGGCCGAAGTGTGCTCGGTGGGCGGGACGCGTGAAGGCGGCCGTCGCAGGCGGCAGTGCCACAGGCAGGTGCCGGGTGCGCCGCCGTGCGGCACCCGGGTGTCGCTCCGGTGCGATTTCGTCGAACGAGCGCGCTTCGCGACGCCCGTGCAGTGGTCGTCTCCGGTGAGCGAGGCAGTTCGCTGCCGCGCGACCCTCGCAGCCAAAGTCGCTGCCACGACGCACCTCGCCGCGTGCGCACGACCCACATGCGGTGCAAGGCGCCGCCTCGAAAGGCACGTCGTGACATAAGGCACGTCTTCGTCACGCCGGTGGCATCTCGATTGCCAACGAAGGCGACGGTTTCTTCTCGAGTCTTGGGGGGTG
>JBFMAS010000770.1:0-12403 GCA_040755575.1 Thermodesulfobacteriota bacterium | reverse complement strand
ACCTGGCACCACACCTCGAGCTGCGGCGTGCCGGACGGCGAGGAGAAGACGGCGTAGCGCACCCGGCCGGCTCGCCCCTCCTTGTCGCTGCCGTCCGCGCACACGCACAGCCCCTTCTTGTAGACGTCGAGCTCCGTGGTCGCGTACGCCGCGACCTTGCGCTCGAGAATCTCGAGGTCGCTCGCGGCCTGCGCGGTGGTAGCGCCCGCCGTCAGCATCAGGCAGGCAACGGTCAGAAGTCGCTTCATCGCCGTCTCCTTCGCTACTTCGCCAGCACGACGAACGGGCGGCAGCCCGAGCCGCCGGTCTTGCGGCCGTCCGCATCGAAGATCGGCACGGCGCAGCTCGCCGTCGCCGCCAGCATCCCCGGGATGGGCGCGTTCGTGCCCTGGCCGACGTGGCCGGCGTGGCCGTGGAACTGGCCGCCGCTCTGGCACACGCAGACCGCGCCTGGCCTCCCGAGCGGCGCGTACTTGCGCAGCTTCGCCTGCAGCGTCGCCAGCTCCGAGGCCTCCGCCGCGCCCGCGACGAGCCATCCGGCGAGCGCAAGAGCAGCCATCCGCATCTTCATCGGCGTTCCTTTCTCCCGTGACGGGTGTCCCGCCCGACTGGCGTTCAAGCGAAATGAACACCGTTCATTCGACCTGGCGACCTGGCCGCGCCCGGCGGGACCGGCTATGGCAGCGGCCGTGATGCGCCGGCCTCTCCTGGTCTGCGCGGTGGCCCTCGTGGCCGTGGTCGCGTCGCTGCTCGTGGCCGAGGCCGTGCTCCGCCGCCTCGCGCCGACGTGGACCCTGCTCTTCCCGCCGGTCAACATGCGGCCGGACCTGTTCGAGGCCGCGAGCTTCGGCTATCGCCTGAAGCCGAACGTCGTCGGCCGCTATCGCTACTCGGCGGCGGGCGGCGCCGCGACGACCATCCGGGCGAATGCGGAGGGCTTTCGCGGCTCGCGGCCGATCGCGGAGCAGGACGCGCGGCCGCGGCTCGTCGTCATCGGCGACTCGATGGTGTTCGGGGTCGGCGTCGAGGAGGAGGAGCGCTTCACGGAGCTGCTCGAGAAGCGGCACCCCGAGTGGCGCGTCGACAACCTCGGCATGGTGGGCTTCGGGACCGACCTGATGCTGCGCGTCCTGCAGGACGTCGCCCTGCCGCAACGGCCGCGGCTCGTCGTGCTGGTGCTGCACAGCGACGACCTGCGTCGCGTGGCCGATCCGTACGCCGGCATGGGCTTCCCGCTGCCGAAGTTCTTCGTGCAGGACGGCCGGCTCGCGACCAAGCCCTATCCCGAGCCGTGGCCCTGGGATCGGCTGCGGATCGTCCAGGGGCTCAAGCACCTGCGGTCGCGGCTCACGGGCGCGACGTTCCCGCTCAACGAGGCGATCCTGGACCGCTTCCACGAGCTGGCGATCATCCACGGCTTCGGCCTCGTCGTGGCGTACGCCCCGCCGCCGCATCCCGCGTGGCACGACGGGACGCGCAGGCGCTTCCTCGCGGGATGGGCGCGCAGGAGCGGGGTACCCTTCGTCGACCTGAGCCCGTCCCGCGAGGGCGACCTGTCGGTGTATCTTCCGGGCGATTCGCACTGGAGCCCGCGGGGTCACGAGATGGTCGCGGCACGCCTCGCGCCGCTGCTGCACGCCCGTCCGCGGTCGCCCACGGAGGAGGGAGCATGACGAGCGACCCCCGGCCCGTGCGTCGAAGCGCCGGGTGGCGAATCGCGGCGGCGTCGGAACAGAAAGCGGCTTGCCCGAACGCGTCGGCGCGGCTACGATCCGCCACGGACTGCTGCCGGATGAGGCGCCCGCCGCGACCTCCCACGATCGGCGCCGTGCCGATCGCGTCGCCGGGCGCTCGCGAGACACCGACTCGGGGGGATCATGGTCGACTGGAACGAGGACAACGTCCTGCACCTGCTGTCCCGGGCGGGCTTCGGCGCCAAGCACAAGGAGGCGACGACCTGGGTGCGCCGCGGCCAGGCGCTGACCGTCGAGCTGCTGGTCGCGCAGAAGGGCGTCAAGGCGAAGGGTCCGGGCGGGCCGGTGGCCGACCCGACGAGCGTCGGCAAGCTGCAGCAGTGGTGGACGAAGCGGATGGCGACGCAGAACCTCCGCCGGCTGCAGGAGAAGATGTGCCTCTTCTGGCACGACCACTTCGCGACGCAGGTCGCCGTCGTCAAGAACGTGCGTCAGATGTCGTACCAGAACCGCACGTTCCGCGAGCACGGCCTCGGACCCTTCAAGACGCTCGTCCACCAGGTGACGCGCGACGCCGCGATGCTCGAGTTCCTCGACGGCAAGCTCAACACCAAGAACAAGCCGAACGAGAACTACGGCCGCGAGCTGATGGAGCTGTTCGTGCTCGGCGTGTTCGACCTGAACGGCGTCGAGAACTACACGCAGACCGACGTCGAGCAGCTGACGCGCTGCTGCTCCGGCTACCAGATCGACCGCGACAAGGACGTCGGCTTCTTCAACCCGCAGCGCTTCGACAACGGCACGAAGACGCTGTTCGCGGGCAAGCCGTACCAGGCGACGGGCAACATCGGCTTCGAGGACGCGAACGGCGACCTGCTGCCGCCCGAGCGCAACGTGATCGACATCCTGTTCGCGCACCGCGACTCGGACGGCGAGCTCACCATGCCGCGCTTCCTCGCGCGCAAGCTCTGGGAGTACTTCGCCTACCCGGATCCCGACAAGTCTCTCGTCGACGAGATCGCGGCGCCGTTCGTCGCGGGCGGCTTCGTCGTGCGCGACCTCCTGCGCGCGATCTTTCTGCACGACGAGTTCTACTCCGAGCAGGCGAAGACCAGCACGGTCAAGAACCCGGTCGAGTTCGCGCTCGGCGCCATGCGGGCGCTGAAGGCCGGCAGCAACTACGGCCAGATCCCGGCGCATCTCGAGGCGATGGGGATGGAGCTGTTCAACCCGCCGAGCGTCAACGGCTGGTCGAACGGCACGTCGTGGCTGTCGACCGGCCAGTTCCTGAACCGCTTCGCCTTCGCGCAGACGCTCGCCGCGGGCCGGGACTCGAAGCTCGTCAAGATCACGCCGAAGCAGATCTTCGACGACGACGCGACCAGCGCGGACCAGGTCGTCGACGGCTTCCTCGTCCGCCTCGGCGTCGCGGCGCGCACGCCGGCGGACGTGCGCCAGGCGCTGATCGACTACGTCAACGACCCGGCGCCCCCGGCGAGCTTCGCCGACGACGCGGTGATCGAGAAGAAGGTGCGCGGCGTGCTCGCGTTGATCCTGCAGCTTCCCGAGCTCCACATCCACTGACGCCGAGGGGGACGACATGGCGATCACGAGACGACGGCTCCTCACGCGCGGCGTGCTCACGGCGGCGGCGCTCGGCGTTCCCCATCCCTTCCAGCGCGCGATCCTCGGTGCGCGCGCCGCGTACGCGGCGCCGTCCGACTCGATCCTGGTGCTGGTGCAGCTCGAGGGCGGCAACGACGGGCTCAACACGGTGGTCCCGATCGACGACGCGCCTTCCTTCGCGCAGCGCACGCTCTACGAGACCGCGCGCCCGACCATCGCGATCCCGGTCGCGGACCTGCTCGACACCGAGATCGACGCCGACCCGGAGAAGGGCAACCGCCTCGGGCTGCACCCCGCGCTGGCACCGCTGAAGGACGTCTACGACGCGGGGCACGTCGCGGTGCTGAACGGCATCGCGTACCCGAACCAGAGCCTGTCGCACTTCCGCTCGGAGGACATCTGGTACGGCGCCAACCCGAGCGGCGCCTTCGTCGACGGCTGGTTCGGGCGCTACCTCGAGTCCGCGTTCCCGGGCGGCGACCTGAAGACGGTCGACTTCGACAAGACGCTCAACCCGTCGTTCTTCTGCGACGGCTGCAACGTGCTCGCGGTGTCGCGGCTCGCCGAGTTCGAGCTGCCCGACGACCCGCTGCACCCCGATCTCGCGGCGAAGAAGGCCGCGCTGCAGGCGGCGTACGCCGTCGAGGCGGATCCGCTGGTGACGAGCGGCCTGCAGCAGGCGGTCGGCACGTCGGGCGACGTCCTCTTGGGCGCGATCGACGACTACCAGGCGGTCGACACGTCGTGGCCGTCGAACCTAGGCGGCATCCCGGGCGGGCTCGCGCGCAGGCTCAAGGACGTGTCGTCGATCCTGCGCCACGACGTCCAGACCGCGACCCCGGTCGGCGCGCGCTTCTTCCACGTCCGCCAGGGCGGCTTCGACACGCACTCGAACCAGGGCGCTCTCGAGGGCCGCCAGCCGGAGCTCTTCGCCGAGCTCGCGACCGCGCTGCGCGCCTTCTACGAGGACACGGTCGACCTCGGCATCGCGAACCGCGTTCTGGTCTTGACGTTCTCCGAGTTCGGCCGCCGCGTCGCCGAGAACGGCGGCAACGGTACCGACCACGGCGAGGCGTCGGCGCTGTTCGCGATCGGCGACGCCGTCGCGGGCGGCGTCTACGGCACCCTGCCCGCGCTCGACGACCTCAACAAGGGCAACCTCAAGGTGCACACCGACTTCCGCCAGGTGTACGCGACGGTCATCGACCACTGGCTCGCCGCGCCGGGCGCGCACGTCCCGCTGCTGCCGGGCGCGCCGTTCGCGACGCTGGGGTTCCTGACGTAGCTACGAGCGGCGCTGCCCGCGATCGATGATCATGAGTCCCGCCAAGGATTGATCACGCTCGCGCCGGCTGCCTCGAAGTCCGCTGCGTTGCGCGTCATCACGCGCAACCCGTGCTGCCGGGCCGTGGCGGCAATCAAGCCGTCGATGGCGGGAATCGCCTTTCCCTGCGACTTCGCCGCTGCAGTCGCCTCGCCCCAGATGCGCGCCGTATCGAGGTCGATTCCGATGATTCTGTCGGCGTAGTCGTGCTCGAGCGCGTCCAGCCACGCTTGCAAGCTCCGTCTTCTGTTGCCGCGGGGCAGAAGGGAGACACCGTGGGCGATCTCACCGATCGTGAGGACGCTGAGAAACAGATCCTCGCCGCTCGACGAGGATATCGCCTTCGCCACGGCGGCGTTCGGAACCGGACGCGTGAGCTCCGAGACGGCACACGTATCGAGCAGGATTCTCACAGGCCCGCGTTCCGAATCGGCGAGCGATCGCGGGCCAGATCCAGCCGGTCCAGGCGCGGGGCGCTCAGAAGAAACTTTTTGAAGTCTCGTCCCTTGCCCTTCAGGCGATCGTACTCGCGCTGAGACACCACCATCACGGCACGGTCACGCCGCACGACCCGCTGCGGACCTTCGTCGAGCGCTCGGCTGATCAGCTCACTGAACCTGTTCTTCGCGTCGGCCACCTTCCAGTCCATCCGTCGCGCCTCCATGGTCTAGACAATCTAGCCCTAACGAAATCCATGGCGGCATTCCAGCGTCGGGGCTCGGCCGGCGAAGCCGCTACCGAGCACCACGCAGGATCTGCAAGTCCGTCCAGTCCCACACGCGCTCGGGACGCTCGTCGACGTCGACCGGCTCGGCGTTCCAGGCCCAAACGTCCCAGTCCGTGGCAGCACGATAGTGCGCGTAGAAGCTCCACGCGCACAGCGCGGCGAAGAGAAGCGCGAGACGAAGCCGCGCCGCGCAGCTCATTTCGTCGAGCGCCGCGACCGCGAATCCCAGGAAGTACGTCAGCAGCGGCAGGACATCGGTGAAGAAGCGCGGGCCGAAGGAGTGTCCGGCCCACCATTGGCCGGCGAGCGAGATGAGCACGAGGTGACCCACGATGCTCGCCGCAACCGCGAGGTCGAGCGCGTCGAAGCGTCGCCGGCGCAGCTCGGCCACCGCGCCGGCGGCCGCCGCGACGAGGACGGGGGAGAACACGAGCAGGCCGCGGTTCGGGCTCACGAGGTGCCCGAGCGCCGCGACCGCGGCCGCGGACCATCCCGACGCCACCGGCTGGCCGCTCGGATGGTAGTACGGCGAGAAGGGTTCCCCGTAGAGAGCAAGGTTGAAGCAGACGAACGGGGCCAGCACCGCGGCGGCGAGGGCGAGATACCCGATCGCCTGGCACGGATGCCGCCACCCGACGTACGCGGTGAAGGCGGCCAGTGGCACGGCGTTCGTCGGACGCACGACGAGCGCGAAGGCGAGCGGCAGCGCCGCCGCCACCGCCCAGGCGGGCCGCTCGCGCGCAAGCAGCAGCAGGTAGAGCGCCGCCGCCAGCATGAGCATCGACGGCCCGTGCTGCCAGAGTGCGCGGCTGGCGGTCGACCAGGCCGGCGTGCAGAACCCGAACACCAGCGCGACCAGCAGCGCCGGCGCGACCCGAAGCCCGGACGCACGTGCGATCAGGAACACGAGCGCCGAGGTCGCGGCGACGATCACCGACGCGACTGCGACCTCGACCCGTCCCCAGGCCCGCCGCTGGATCACGTCCTCGCTGCTCGGCACGTGAAGCACTCGCGCGAGCCCGTCGAGCACGACGACCGCCGGCAGTGCGACCAGCGCGGGTCCGATCGGGTAGCGGCTGTACAGGTGGCCGCCGCGGCGCTCGACCCCGTAGTACGAGTCCACGTGCAGCAGGTGCTCGTACTCGTCGAGGTCCGTGTCGCCGCGGTGCGCAATGCTCGCCGCCGTCGCGATCGTCCAGCGCGAGTCGAACGAGGTGACGACCGGCGACGCAGCGTGTGCGGCGAACACCAGCAGCGCCGTGCCGAGAGCGAAAATCGCATCGGCTTTGCTCACGATCGCGGGCACGTTACACGGCGAGACGACTCGTGTCTTCGAGGACCCGATGAGCTCGACGCCCAGGGGTCGAGCGGCGACGCCACGGCCGTTTCGCCGGGGTGCCTTCACAGCCGCGTACGTGCTGCTCGCGACGGCGCTCGTGCTCGGCGCCGTCGAGTGGCTCGCGCGCCGCCGCAACACCTTCGGCTACGTGCGCTCCGACTCGACGCGGATCGTCTACGAGCTTCGCTCGGACTACCACGACCACAACTCGACCGGGCAGCGCGACGTCGAGTACCGCAGGGCGAAGGAGCCCGGCGTCTTCCGCGTCATCGGGCTCGGCGACTCGTACACGTACGGCGCCGGCGTGCCGCGCGACCGGCGACCTCGAGGAACACCTGCGGAGCGGCTGCTCAACGAGGACGGGGCCGGAGCGCCGGTCGAGATCCTGAACTTCGACGACGACCAGGTCGGGGTCCCAGGCCGGCGTTCTCTCCTCGAACACCGCCGCCTCCATGGCCGTGTTGTAGCCCGGCACCCCCGCAGTTCTGCCGCAACGACTTCAACCTGCCGAACTTCGTCCAGACGACGGCGAGCGGCGTCGTCGCACGGTCGTACGCGCTGCACGAGCTGCTCTCCGGGCTGGCGGAGCGCTGGCCGCAGCCGGTCAAGAAGCGCCTCATGGGCTACACCTACGACGAGGAGGTGTTCCCGGTGCCGGGCCTGGAGCACGTTCCGAAGGTGAACCAGAACCCGATCGGCGATCCCGCCCGCGTGCCGGCGCGCTACCGGTACATGCTGGGAGTCGAGGGCGTCCGTGCCGCGCTGCGGCGCATCGCGGCCGAGTCCAGGCGTCGCACCGTACCGGTGATCTTCCTCGTCGGCTGGGCGGGACGCGACCAGGACGCCGCCGAGTGGGGCATGGACGAGGGCCTGCACGTGCTCGACGTCTGGCCCCCGGTGGTCATCCGCTACCTGTCGGCCGCCGGCAGCTTCCAGGACCTGTGGGTGGACCCGCAGCGCGCCGACAACCATCCGAACGCCGAGGGCCACGGCGTGATCGGCGCCGCGCTCGCCGACGCGATCCGCCCGTACCGGCGGTGACGCGACGACGCGGGACGCGTCGAGCTGCGCACGCGACCACACGCCGGCGACGTAGCGGCGCGCACGCGCCGTCTGTTCCGGCATGCCGCCGGGACGACGAGCCGCGCGGACGACCGCCGGCTGGCGCTCCGCGACGAGGCCCGCCGTGGCGCCGGTCGCCGTCGCGGTGCTCGCGGCGAACCTCCTCCTCAAGATCCCCGCCGCCTCCGCCGACGGGATCTGGCTCGACGAGGCGGTGTCGCTGCACGTCGCGCAGGCGCCGGTGTCGCTCGCGACGCTCGCCGCCGCCGAGCCGACGCCGCCGCTCTACTACCTGCTCCTGTGCGGCTGGCTGCGCGTGTTCGGCTTCTCGCTCGAGAGCGCGCGCCTGCTCTCCGTCCTGCTCAGCAGCGCCACGGCCGTGCTGCTGCTCGACCTCGGACGACGCCACCTCGACGGCGAGACGGCGCTCGTCGCGGCCGCGCTGTTCACCTCCTCGAAGCTGCAGCTCCACTACGCGCACGAGGCGCGCTGCTACGCGCTGGTCGGCCTGCTGTGCGTCGCTTCCTTCGACGTCTTTTTGGCGCTCGTCGCGCGACCGACGCGCCGCAAGGCGCTCGCGCTCGGGCTCCTGAACGCGGCCCTGCTCTACACGCACTACGTCGCGGTGTTCGCGCTCGTCGCGCAGCTCGCGTCCGCAGCCGTCCTCGCGCGCGAGAGGCGCGCCTTCGTCGGGTGCTACGTCGCGAGCCAGGGCTTCGCCGCGCTGCTCTTCACGCCGTGGCTGGTCGGCCTCGCGCGCGACGGCATCTCGCAGAAGGACTGGATCGGCCCCCCGACGCTCGCCCGGGCGCGCTTCGTCGTGAAGCGCTTCGCGGGCAGCTCGACGCTGCTCACGCTCTGGGCCGCCGTGGCCGCCGCGGCCGTGCTCGGACGCCGGCTCCGTCCCGCCGTGCCCGTCGACCCGGCGAAGATCGCGACGCTCGCCCTGTGGGCCTTCGCTCCGGTGCTGCTCGCGTACGGCGCGTCCTTCGTCCGACAGACGCTGCTCGACCGCTACGTGCTGTACGCATCGCTCGGGCTCTACCTGCTGCTCGGCTACGTCGTCTCGCTGGCGCCGGTGTCGCGGGCGTCGCGCGCGCTGCTCGCGGCGGCGCTCGTCGGCCTGTCGCTCTGGACGACGCTCGCACACCCGCACCGCCGGCACGACTGGCGCACGGCCGTCGCGGTCGTGCGGGAGGAGCGTGCGCTCGGCGCGACGCCGGTCGTCGCCCCCGACTGGCACCTTCGCCCGCTCGCCTGGTACCTCGACCGCGCCGCCTTTCGCGACCACGCGCGCACGCGCGAGCGTCTCGAGGCGGCCGGCGTCGTCCCCGCGGAGGACGTGCGCGCGCTGCGGCTCGAGCCGCGCCGGCACGTGCTCGTGCTCGGCCCGGACGGTGCCATCGGCGCCGATGCCGCGCAGGCCTGGCTCGAGGCACAGGGCTTCGCGACCATCCGGCGTCGCGAGCTGCGGGGCCTGACGGTGCTCGTCGTCGAGCCCCGCCCGCTCACGCCAGCAGCCGGTTCAGCACCGCGAGCAGCAGCCCGATGAGCCCGCCCACCACGGCACCGTTCAGCCGGATGAACTGCAGGTCCGAGCCGACGCGGTCCTCGATCTGCTGCACGAGCTGCCCGGTCTCGAGGGCTTCCAGGTTCTCGCGCACGGTGAGGCCGATCTGGTCGTGGTGGCGCTCGAGCAGGTCGATCGCGGTCGCACGCACCCAGTGGTCGAAGGTGTCGCGCCGCGCGGGCTCGGAGAGCAGGCCGACGATGCCCTCGCGCATCTGGCGGTCGAGGAAGGTCGACAGCGCGCCGTGCGGGTCGGCGAGCTCGCTGTCGAGCTGCTCGCGCAGGCGCACCAGCGCGTCGGCGACGATCGGGCCGAGCTCCATGCTCTCGAAGAGCGCGTCGCGCACGCGCGCGACCTGGGCGGTCACCGCGGGGTCGCCTTCGGCGAGGCGCTGCGCGTAGCGGCGGACGGTGGCGAGCGCCGCGCGGCGCAAGGGATGCTCGGGGTCGCGCGCCGCGAGGCGCAGCTCGGACGACGCGTACGCGCACGCCGCGTCGACGATCTTGCGCTGCACGACCGGACGGCGCAGGAAGAACGGCACGACGCGCTTGCCGCTCTCGCGCAGCTTCTCCGCCGAGCGCTCGATCCACCACTGCAGCTCGGCGGCGGTGCTCGGCCGGTCGGCGAGGTTCGCGAGCGACAGCGCGACCGACTGCACGACCGCGGCCGCGTCCGCGCTGTCGACCGCCGTCGTGAGCCAGCGCGCGACCGTGCGGTCCGACGGCAGCTCGCGAAGCTGGTTGCGGATCGTGCGCTCGAGGAACGCGTGCACCTCCTCCTCGCCGAGCGTGCGGGCGAGCGCGCGCAGCAGATCGCGCACCGGGCCGCCGAGGCGCTCGACGTGCGAGCGGTCCTCGAGCCACTCGAGCAGCAGCTCGCTCGGTGCGATCCGCGTCAGGCGCGAGCCGATCACGTCGGGCGACAGCCACTCGTTCTGCACCATCGAGACGATGCTCTCGATGATCTTCTCGCGGCGCTGCGGGATGATCGCGGTGTGCGGGATCGGGATGCCGAGCGGATGGCGGAACAGCGCCGTCACCGCGAACCAGTCGGCGAGCGCGCCGACCACCGCCGCCTCGAAGCCTGCCGCCACGACCTCCAGCCACTCCTCGCCGGCGAGCGGTCCCACCGCGAGCCCGGCGCGAGAGGCGACGGCCCCACCCACCGCGACCGCGAGCGAGATGGTCCCGATCCGGTTCCGCCGCGCCACCTTGTCGCAGACTCTACTGCCCGATTCGACAGGCCGCGACCCCCCGTATAGGACGGCCGCATGATGCGACCCGTCGCAGCCCTCTCGGTCATCGCGCTCGTCGGCCTCGCCTGCGCGCCCGCGGCCCGCGCGCAGGAGCAACGGGAGCAGAAGCCGCCGTCGATCGTCGTCAGCGGCGAGGCGACGGTGCGGGCGGCGCCGGACCGCGCCTTCGTCACCATCGCCGTCGAGTCGCGCGACAAGAACCCGTCCGAGGCGCAGCGCGACACCGCGACCGCGATGGACGCCGTGCGCAAGAAGCTCGCCGCGGCCGGCGTGACGGCGGAGCAGATCAAGACCGTCGCCTACGACCTGCAGCTCGAGTTCGACTACGAGAAGGGGCGGCGCATCCCGCGCGAGTACCTGTCGCGCGACGCGATCGAGGTGCGGCTCGACGACGTCACGACCGTCGGCAAGGTGATCGACGCCGCGGTGTCCGCGGGCGCGACGACGATCGGCGGCGTGCGCTTCGACCTGAAGGAGCGCGACGCGCTCGAGCGCGAGGCGCTGCGCCAGGCGGTCGCGGACGCGCGCGCGCGCGCCGAGGCGGCCGCGGCCGGCGCGGGCGTGCGCGTCGCGTCCGTGCTGCGCGTCGAGGAGCAGCGCGTCTTCCCGCCGCAGCCGGTGCCGATGATGATGCGCGCCGGCGTCGCGGCCGCCGAGGCCGCCCCCGAGACGACCATCAGCGCGGGCGAGATCGAGCTCAAGGGCCAGGTGACTCTCACGGTGCGGATCGAATAGGATCGCTCCATGCAGTACGTGCGGCTCGGCCGGAGCGGCGTGCGCGTGAGCCGGCTCTGCCTCGGGACGATGAACTTCGGTCCGGTCACGCCCGAGGACGAGAGCTTCGCGATCATGGACCGCGCCCTCGAGCGCGGCGTCGACTTCTTCGACACCGCGAACGTCTACGGGCGGCGCACCGGCGAGGGCGTCACCGAGTCGATCATCGGACGCTGGCTCGCGCAGGGCGGCGGGCGTCGCGACAGGATCGTGCTCGCGACCAAGGTCTACGGCCGCATGGGCGACGGACCGAACGAGCGCGGGCTCTCGGCCCACCACGTGCTGCGCGCCTGCGAGGCGAGCCTGCGCCGGCTGCAAACCGACCGCATCGACCTCTACCAGATGCACCACGTCGACCGGGACGTGCCCTGGGAGGAGATCTGGCAGGCGATGGAGCAGCTCCAGCGCGAGGGCAAGGTGGTCTACGTCGGCAGCAGCAACTTCGCCGCGTGGCACGTCGCGGTCGCGAACGAGCGCGCCGCGGCGCGCGGCCGCATGGGTCTCGTCAGCGAGCAGAGCCTCTACAACCTGAGCGCGCGCACGGTCGAGCTCGAGGTGCTCCCGGCGTGCGCCGCGCTCGGCGTCGGCGTGCTGCCCTGGAGCCCGCTCGGCGGCGGGCTCCTCGGCGGCGTGCTCGCGAAGGCGACGCAGGGCCGACGCGCGAGCGAGCAGCAGCAGAAGGCGCTCGCGAGGCGCCGGCCGCAGGTCGAGGCCTACGAGGCGTTCTGCCGCGAGCTCGGCCGCGCGCCGGGCGACGTCGCGCTCGCCTGGCTGCTCGCGAACCCGACCGTGACCGCGCCGATCGTCGGGCCGCGCACGCTCGCGCAGCTCGAGTCGAGCGTCGGCGCGCTCGACGTGACGCTCGACGCGAGCGCGCTCGCGCGCCTCGACGAGATCTGGCCCGGGCCCGGCGGGCCGGCGCCCGAGGCGTACGCCTGGTGAGCGCCGAGCGGGCGAAAACGGTGCGCGTCCGGTCGTAACGGCCGCGAAGCGCGGCCGTCTATTCATTGTCCGCCCGTAGGTCCTGTGACA
>JBFMAS010000769.1:0-4722 GCA_040755575.1 Thermodesulfobacteriota bacterium | reverse complement strand
CGGCGAGGAAGAGCAGCATGTCGCCGGCCCAGATCCCGGCGACGCAGGCGAGCGTCGCGGGGACGAGCGCGACTTGGCCGCTGGCGGCGAGCACGCCGACGGCGACGCAGGTCAGGTCCTCGCTGACCAGCGTCGCCGCCGCGATCGCGGCGAGCACGATGGCGAGCGACGGGTCGGCCTCGGCGGCGCCTTGCAGCAGCGCCGCGCCCGGCAGGCCCGCCAACCGGAGCGCCGCGAGCAAACCGCTCACTGCGCGCGGGCGACCGCCGCGCGGTGCCCGACCGTGGAGGGGGCGACGCCGAAGCCGTCGGCCGCCTCCAGGCCGCGCGCCCGCAGCAGCTCGGCGACGAGCGCGTGGTGGTGCACCGTGTGGCTCAGCAGGAACTGCAGCTCGCGCCGCACCGACGACGTGCCCCACTCGGGCTCCCCGAGCGGCAGGGCATCGGCCTCGGCGCGCACCTGCAGCGCGACCGCCGCGTCGGCTTCGCCGAGCTCGCGCAGCGCGGCGATCAGCGCGGCGTAGCGCTCGAGCGCGATCCTGCGGCTCGACTCGACCAGCACGTCGCGCTCGCGGGCGTCGTAGTCGACGCGCCGCCCGGCGAGGCCGCGCAGGAAGCAGCCGTAGAAGTCGAGGCAGTGGCGGACCTGCGGGCCGATGCCGCGGCGGAAGGTCGCGTCGTCGAGCCGGCGGACGAGCTCCGCGCCCTGCTCGAGGACCTCGACGTTGGCCTGGGCGATCGACGGACGGGGAGGGGACGGCATCGACGGCTCTCCTCGGGTGAAGGGCGCGAGATTGCGGACGACCGCGGCGCGAGCGGCGCGCGCGAGCTCCTTGCGCTCGGGGGCGGCGATCGGCCGCGCGCCGAAGACGACACGGGCGCGGACCCCCCGCAGGCCGAGCAGGGCGAAGAGATGGCGCGCGAACGTCATCTCGCCCCACCAGCAGACGTGCCGCGCGGGATCGACGGCGCCGCCGTCGATCGCGTAGTCGAGGCTCGCGACGCAAACCGCGCGACCGCTGCGCAGCGCCGCCTCGAAGAGCGGCGACTTGAAGGGCAGCACGCGGCCGCCGTCGGTGGTGGTGCCTTCGGGGAAGACGACGACGCTCGTTCCGGCACGCAGCGCGTCGCTCAGCACCGGCAGGACGCGCAGCAGGTCGCGCTTGCACCGGCGCTCGACGAAGACCGTCCCGACCCGCTTGCACAGCGCCCCGACCACCGGCCAGCCGGCGACGTCGGACTTGGCGACGAACACCGCATCGAGCAGCGACGCGAGGACGACGACGTCGAGGTAGCTCAGGTGGTTCGCCGCGAGCAGGACCGGGCCGGCCGGGATCGTGCCCCGTACCTCGAGCCGCATGCCGACGATGCGCGCCGCCCCGCGCGCCCAGGCTCCGAGCGCACGGCGCCGGAGGCCGATCGCGGGCAGCGCCACGAGCGCGGCTGCAGTCCAGCCGGCGAGGGCTGCGGCGCGGCCGGTCGCACGAAGGACGCTCATCCCACGGTCCGCGCGGGCGCGAGGAAGCGTCGCCGGTCGCGCTCGCCGAGCGCCGCGAGGTCGCACAGGACGAGGAAGTCGATCGTGCGGAAGGCGCGGTCGAGCGCGGGCTCGCTGCAGACCTTCGCGCCCATCGCGAGGTACATGTCGAACAGGCGCGGCACGGCGACGGCGGGCGCTGCGGCACGCGGTACGCTCGTCAAGCATGCATAACCCGGCCGCGGCCGGACGCGCAGCCCGTCGTGCAGCGCGCCCCGCGCCGCCAGGTGGTCGAGCAGCGCGAGGCCGTCGCGCGGCTCCTGGCTCGTCAGCGAGCAGCAGCCGAACAGCCAGCGCTTGCCGAGGCGGCGTGCGTACTCGCCGATCCCGCGCCACAGCAGGAACAGGACGCGCGTGTTCCGGTGCGGGCGTGCGATGCACGCGCGGCCGAGCTCGACCGACTGCGCGAGCAGCGGCCCGGGCAGCACGGACAGGTCGAACTCGGTCGCGGTGTGGAAGCCCCGGCCGGCCGCCGCCATGGCCGACGTCTGCAGCCGGTACGTGCCGACCACGCTCGCGCTCGCGACGTCCTCGACCAGCAGGTGGTGGCACTGGGCGTCGAACGGGTCCTCGTCGCGCCCGGTGAGGACCGAGTCGCGCAGCCCCTCGCCGAGCTCAACGTTGAACACGGCGAAGCGCAGCCGCAGCGCCTGGTCGAGCTCGTCCGGCGTGCGCGCGAAGCGCACCTGGTAGCGCCCCTGGCGGAAGCGCACGGTGGGCGCGGTCGCGAGCGCCGGCGAAGGCTCGCGCGCAGCGGTCGCGAGGCTCGGGCTCCTCACGAGCGGGCCTCGTCGTCGAGGCCGGCGAGCCGACGGACGGCGTCCGGCTCGGCGTAGAGGAAGAGCAGGTCGCCGCGGCGCTCCACCCGACCCGTCACCTCGACCGGCTCCGCGACCCGGTCGAGCAGCGCGTGGTTGATCGTGCGGCCGTCGGCGCCGAGCAGGACCAGGAACGAGGCGCCGCCGTCGTCCGCGACGGCGCGCAGCGCGGCCGGCACGCCGCCGGCGAGGCAGCGCGCGGCGCAGCCGCGGTGCGGCTTGCCCTCGCCGGGCCGCATGACGCCCAGGTGGCACTTGGCGTCGACGATCTCGCCGCGCAGCCGCTGCGTGCCGAGGTCCCGGGTCGGTGGCGCGCGCAGCGGCTCGACGTTGTCGAGCGGGCGGATCGAGCCCTGCACCAGCTCGAGCATCGTCCGGCCGTCGCGGTAGATCAGGGTGCCGTCGAGCTCTACCGCCCGTCCGTCGAAAGCTGCGGCGTCCGGCTCCGCGCCGTGCTTGCCGGGCGCGACGAGCAGCACCTGCGACACCGAAGCGGTGCCGTGGAGCGGCCTGCCCGGACGCTCGAGCAGCAGGTGCGGCACCGGTCGCGCGTGCAGCGTACCGCGGTACGAGCGCGTGACGCCGAACTCGAACGCCGCCGGAGCGAACGAAGCCTGCCCGGCGAGCAGCACCAGCGGCGACGCGAGCGCGACCAGCGCGAGCGCTGCCACCGCGGCACGGACACGGCGTGCCACCCGGACCGGCGTGACCGGCGCGTAGCCGACGTAGAAGTCGTCGGGCGGCGCTTCACGCGCCATGTGCGGCCTCCCGGCACCGCGCCGCCTCGCGCGCCGGCTCGACGTACGTCCCGGGGCGGTGCGGCCGGGGATGGACGAGCACTCGCCCGCCGCGCACCCGCACGTCGAACGTCGCGACCTTCTCGGTGAACGGCGCCGGCGCGGCGCCGCTCGCCGGGTCGTACTGGTAGCCGTGCCATGGGCAGGTGATGCAGCCGTCGATCACCTTGCCCTCGCCGAGCGGGCCGTTCTGGTGCCGGCAGACGTTCGACACCGCCGACAGCTTGCCGTCGTAGCGGAACACCGCGACGCGCTCGCCGGACAGCGTGACGATGCGGGCGCGCTTCTCGGGGATGTCCTCCACTCGGCAGACCTCGACGAAGCCGTCGTCGGCGGTCCGCGCCTCGTCGGGCTCGCGGTCGACGTCGCGCTCGCGCAGCGCCGCGACGGCGTGCAGCACCAGCACGGGTGCGACCGCCAGCGCGAGCGCGGCGACCAGCACCGGGCTGCGCTCGGCCTGCAGCACGCCGAGAGACACGTGCAGGACGACCGCCGCCCAGGCGAAGTACACGAGCATGTGCAGCGTCTTCCAGACGGGCGGCGTCAGGTTGGCGAGCCAGAAGTCGTGGCTCGTCGCGGCCATCAGGAAGAGGATCAGCAGCGCGCCGACGCCGAGCAGCTCGAACGGGAACTGCGCGACGCTCGCGAGACGAGGGTTCGCGGTCAGCACGCTGACGAGCGGGCTCGCGTCGCCGAGCGCGTGGAATTGCACGACGCCGATGGCGCCGTGCGCGAGGGCCAGCACGAACATGGTCACGCCGAGGTGGCGGCGGTTGTAGAGCAGCGGCAGGAAGCGGCGGTCGATGCGGCAGAGCGGCCCGATGCAGAGGATGATCGTGAGCAGCAGGAGCGCCGCCGTGCCGATGCCGCGGATGAGCAGCGTCTCGATGGTCGAGCCCGCATCGAGCAGCGCGCCGGCGCCGACGAAGAGCGCGAGGTAGAGCGCCAGCAGAGCCGCGAGGACGCCGTCGTAGACGCGCTTCTGCCGGTTCCAGCCGACGGCGCGATAGGTCGCGCTCACGAGCCGGCTCCGATCGCGAGTTGCGCCGCGACGCGGCCGTGCGCCAGGTCGTAGAGCAGCAGCGTCGGCTGCTGCGCCGGCGTGGCGTGGGGCAGCGGGTAGCGCTGCCGTTCGCCGGGGCGCAGCGTGCCGAGCAGGAGGCTCCCCTCGGACGGCCCGTCGGCGGGGTCGGCGTCGGCGCGTGCCAGGTAGACCAGCAGCTCCGGCTGCGGCTCCTCCGACGCGAGCGCGAGCTCGAGGACGAGACGCTCGCCGGCGTCGACGAGCTGCGCGTCGAGCGCGAGCCGGTCGGCGTGCATGCGGCCCTGCCACCGCGGCGCGCCGGCCTGCGGCGTCGCGAGCTGCGCGCGCGCCGCTGGCGGCGCAGCGGCGGGGCGCGCGGCGAGCGCGACCGCGACGCCGCCCGGCAGGAGCACGGCGAGCGCCAGCATCGTGCGGCGATGACGGGTGCGCAGCGCGCGGGTCATCGTCGCACCCCGCTCGGCCCTCCGCTCGGCGCTGCGTCGGCGGCGGCGTCGTGCGCGTTGCGCTCGGCCGGCGGCACGGCCGC
>JBFMAS010000768.1:0-2007 GCA_040755575.1 Thermodesulfobacteriota bacterium | reverse complement strand
CGCTGGACGTGGCACGCCTCGGCGCCGCGCAGCGTGCGCGGGTCGACAGCCTGCTGCGCGCGCTCGGCTACGCCGAGCTCGGCTCCCCCGTCGAGGCCGTGAAAGCGAAGCGCCTCGTGGTGTGAGGCGTTTGCAAGCGCCTCATGGGGTGAGGCGTTTGATGGATGAGCGCCTCAGTGCGTGCTAGGCACGCGAGCGTGGAGCCACGTATCGTTCGCCTCGCGGCTGCGGGCGGCGTCACGACCGGCGACGTGGTGAAGAAGCTCGGCCTGTCGCGCGCCACCGCGCAACGGCGTCTGAGCGCGCTGCTCGACGAGGGGCTGCTCGACCGCATCGGCGAGGGACGCGCGGCCCGCTACGTCCCGGCCGCGTCGACCTGGCGTTTCCGCCGTGCCGGACTGCGCGAGGACGACGTCTGGAAGCTCGTCGAGCCTCGGATCCGCGCGACGCTGCCCTTCTCCGACGACGAGATCGCGACGATCGGCTACGCCGTCACCGAGATGGTGAACAACGCGATCGAGCACAGCGACGGCAAGAAGGTCGTCGTGCGTCTCGCGTTCGAGCACGGCGAGGCGGTCGTGGGCGTCGAGGACGACGGCGTCGGCTGCTTCGAGCGCATTCGCCGGACGCACGACGTCGACTCCGTCGAGGACGCGGTGCTGCAGCTCGAGAAGGGCAAGCTCACCTCCATGCCCGAGCGTCATTCCGGAGAAGGGATCTTCTTCTCCTCGAAGGCGCCCCGCCGCTTCCTGCTCGAAAGCCACGACCGAGGGTGGCTCGTCGACAACGAAGCACACGACACCGCGTTGCTGCCGCTCGACGAGCGCGTCGACGGCACCCGGGTGACGATGTGCTTCTCACCAGGCACCACGCCGCGGCTCGACGCGCTGTTCGCGCGCTGGACGGACCCCGAGTCGCTCGCGTTTGCGAAGACCCGAACCACGGTGAAGCTCGCGGCGCGAGGCAGAATGCTGCTGTCGCGCTCCGAGGCGCGCCGCGTCGTCGCGGGCCTCGAGCGCTTCGCGCACGTCATGCTCGACTTCGCCGGCGTGGACGTGGTCGGTCAGGGCTTCGTGGACGAGATCTTTCGGGTCTTCGCCGGCGCGCATCCCTCGGTCGTGCTCGAGCCGGTGCGGATGAACGACGCGGTCGCGTTCATGGTCGCCCGCGGACGCGCGGCCGTCAGCGCGCCGCGAGCGCGGCCTGCACCCGGGCGACGGTCGCCGCCGGGTCCTCGACCTCGACGATGAGCTGCGCATAGTGCTCGTCGTGCAGGTCGACGACGATCGCCTTCGCCGGGTCGTGCACGTCCCAGAACACGGTCCTGCCGTCCTGGCGGAAGCTGCCCGCGATCAGGCGCTCGCCGAGGCGCGCGCCGGTGAGCTTCAAGCCCGTGCGGCCCTTCTCCTTGGCGATCGTCGGGTCGGCGCGCACCGCGGACACGTTCGCGAGCGGGATCTCGAGGCGGCTCTTCATCGCCCACAGCTTGTCGAGGCCCTCGAGCGTCAGCGCGAGCTTGTTGTTCTCCACCTTCACGTCGACCATCAACCTTCTCCTTCTCCTTCTCCTTCTCCGGCGGCGGCGCGGCGCGCTCGCCGCCGGTCGTTGCGTTCGTTCGCCTCCGCGCTCGCGAACAGCTCGAGCGCGAGGCGCGCGACCTCGTCCGTGCGCTCGAGGTGCGCGCGGTGTCCGGCGCCCGCGATCGCGACCACGCGCAGGCTCGGCAGGCCGCTCGCGAGCGCCCGAGCGGCCGCGAGCGGACCGCGGTCGTCCTCGCCCGCCGAGAGGCAGAGCGGCAGCCCGCTCGCGGCGAGCGCAGCCATGTCGACGTCGGGCTGATCCGCCGCGCCGAGCGCGCGCAGCGCGGCGGCGAGCGCGTGCGCGCCGTCCGCGTCGAGGCGCGCGGCGAGTGCCGCGTCGCCGAGCCGCCGTGCCTCGCGCTCGCGCGCGTCCGGCCAGGCGCAGCGCGCGCCGACCGTGAGGACGCTGCGCACACGCCCGGGCTCG
>JBFMAS010000767.1:12265-14650 GCA_040755575.1 Thermodesulfobacteriota bacterium | reverse complement strand
CAGCAGCTCGAAGCCCGCCGTCTGACCGAGGCCGTCGATCGCCGGCGGCGGGAAGGCGAGCACCTGCGCCTCCTGGATCGGCGCGAGCTTCTCGCGCACCTCGGCGATGATCGCGAACACGTCGCGACCGCGCGCGATGCGCTCGCTCCAGTGCGCGAAGCACGCGAAGCCGAACGCGTTGCTCGACGCGTTGCCGTTGATCGGCGAGAAGCCGGGCAGCAGCGTGACGATGCTGATCCCGTCGATCGATCGCAGGACCTGGTCGACGCGCGCGACGACCGCGGCGGTGCGCTCCTGCGACGCACCGTCCGGGAGCTGCACGTCGACCACGATGTAGCCCTGGTCGTCCATCGGCAGGAAGCCCGTCGGGACGATGCGGACGACGAGCCAGGTCGCGGCGACCAGCGCGGCGAACGCACCGAGCGCGAGCGCGCGGCGGCGCAGCAGCACGCCGACGGCGTGCAGGTAGAGCTCGGTCGCGCGATCGAACGCCTCGTCGAAGCGACGCGCGAAGCGGGCCAGCCAGCCCTCGCCGCCCTCGCGGGCCGCGCCCTGCACGTGCAGGAAGGCCGCGCACAGCGCCGGGCTGAGCGTCAATGCATTCACGGCGGACAGGAACGTGCTCACCGCGAGGGTGATGGCGAACTGGCGGTACAGCATGCCGCTGATGCCGCCCAGCGCGGCGGTCGGCAGGAACACCGCCATCACGACGAGCGTGATCGCGACCACCGGACCGAACACCTCGCGCATCGCGCGCAGCGTCGCGTCCCGCGCCGAGAGCCCGTGCTGGCGCATGTTCCGCTCGACGTTCTCGACGACGACGATCGCGTCGTCGACCACGATGCCGATCGCGAGCACGAGCCCGAACAGCGTCAAGGTGTTGATCGAGAAGCCGAACGCGAGCAGGAAGGCGCAGGTGCCGATCAGCGACACCGGGATCGTGACCGCCGGGATGATGGTCGCGCGCAGGCTCTGCAGGAAGACCAGCACGACGAGGAAGACCAGCACGAACGCCTCGCCGAGCGTCCACTGCACCTCCTCGATCGACGCCTCGACGAAGTCCGAGACGTCGTAGATCATGGTCAGCTCGAGCCCCTCGGGCAGCGCCGCGCCGATGCGCTCGAGCGCCTGGCGGACGCCGCGCGCGACCTCGACCGCGTTCGCACCGGGCGACTGGTAGAGGATGATCGTCGAGCTCGGCACGCCGTCCTGGAACGACAGGCTGTCGTAGCGCCTGGCGCCGAGCTCGACGCGGGCGACGTCCTTGACGCGCGTCAGCCGGCCGTCCTCGCCCGTCTTGACGACGATGTCCTCGAACTGCTCCTCGCCGACGAGCCGCCCGAGCGTCGTCACGGTGTACTCGAAGTCCTGACCCGTCGGCGCCGGGGGCTGGCCGATCACGCCGGCCGCGACCTGGACGTTCTGCTCGCGGATCGCGTCCAGCACCTCGGTCGTGGTCAGGTTGCGCGCCTTCAGCCGCTCGGGGTCGAGCCAGAGGCGCATCCCGTACTCCTTGGCCGGGAAGGTCTCGAGGCCGCCGACGCCCTTGATGCGCGCGAGCTCGTCGCGGATGTTGAGCGTCACGTAGTTGGCGAGGAACAGGTCGTCGTAGCGGTTGCCCGGCGACACGAGCCCGACCACCGCGATCAGGCCGGTCGACTGCTTGCGCGTCGTGACGCCCTGGCGCCGGACGTCGTCGGGCAGCCGCGGCAGCGCGACGTTGACCCGGTTCTGCACCAGCACCGACGCCATGTCCGGGTCGGTGCCGACCTCGAAGGTGATCGTCAGACCGTACGAGCCGTCGCTCGAGCTCGTGCTGGACATGTAGAGCATGCCCTCGACGCCGTTCACCTCCTGCTCGATCGGCGAGGCGACGGTGTCGGCGACGACCTGCGCGCTCGCGCCTGGGTAGCTCGCCTCCACCCAGATCACGGGCGGCGTGATGTCGGGGTACTGCGCGACCGGGAGCTGCACGTACGCGACCGCGCCCGCGATCACGATCAGCAGCGAGACGACCGACGCGAAGATCGGCCGGTCGATGAAGAAGCGGCTCGACACGCGGTGCCTGCCCGTCAGCCCGCCTTGCCGGGCGCCGCCTCGAGCGCCGCCTCGACGGTCGAGCGCTGCGGCGCGACCCTGGCGCCCGGACGAGCACGCTGCAGCCCGTTCACCACCACCCACTGATCGAGCTCGAGCCCGTCGACGATCCGGCGCATGCGTCCCGTCAGCGTGCCGACCTCGACGTCGCGGCGCTCGACGACGTTCTGCTCGTCGACCACGAGCACGTAGCGGCCCGCCTGGTCGGCGGCGACGGCGAGGTCGGGAACGAGGAGCGCGCGCTCGCGGCGCGTCGGCACCCGCAGCCGGACGTACGTCCCGGGGACG
>JBFMAS010000767.1:0-12165 GCA_040755575.1 Thermodesulfobacteriota bacterium | reverse complement strand
CGGCGGCGGCGGGGTGAACGGCTCGGGCTCGGAGCACGCGGCGGCCCCGAGCACGAGCACGAAGGCGGCGAGGGAACGACGTCGTTGCATGGCTCGGAATCCGCGACAGGAGCACACGCCGCGACGGCGCGCTGCGCTCTCGCCGCTCGTGCGGTTACCATGCGCGCCGCCGACAGTGAACGGCCGCACCGTCCCACGAGCGTGGACGGTGCATGCCGCCGGCGGATCAGGCCTTCGCCGCGGGTCCGAGGACGATGACGAACACCTGCTCCGCCGTCATCGGCACGCCCGGCCACGCCGGGTTCTCGCGCTTCTTCTCCTCGTAGTACGGGCGGTAGCCGGTCGCCGACTTGGCCTCGATGCCGCTCGCCTGCATGCCCTCCACGGCGGTCTGGGCCCAGGTGGGCGGCTCCTCGTCGGCCATCAGGATCGAGACGCCGGGCTTCAGCACGAGCCCGGTGAGGGCTTCGCTGTGCACCTTCCAGCCCGCTTCCTCGAAGACGCCCGACAGCGAGTCCGCGAGCGCCTTGCTCTCAGCGTCGCCGGCGGCGTAGACGAACCACGCGGCGCGCGCGGGCGCGGTCTCGGCCTTCAGCACCTCGAGCATCGCGCCGCGCTCGCTCGCGTCGGGCGCACGCGCGCTCTCGGCGGGCCTGGCCGCGGCGGCCTTCGCGTCGCCCGCCGGCTTCGCCGCGTCGTCGGCGCCGGCGAGGGTCGCGCAGCAGAGGAGCAGGACGGAAGCGGCGGTGCGCGCCGGGCGGAGGAGGAAGGCTGGGAAAGTGCGCATCCCCCTCGTCTACCCTGCGCGCCCGAGCGCAGACAAGCGACTACCCTAGTAGTGCCTCAGTTTGATTCGGACGCCGCTGCCTTCGGCTTCCGACCCGGCTTCTGGCGCGGCTTCGCGGCGGCGTGCTCGTCCACCAGGGCGACGAGATCGTCCATCGACCAGAGCCGGTCGGCGACGTTGGCGGCAAGCGCCGGTGTCATCCGCAGCGACTTGTGCATTTTCGCGAAGTTGTACCAGGCCGTGTAGAGCGCGATCATGTGGCAGTGGTTCGCGAGCTTCTTGGAGAAGGCGTTTGGTCAGCCTCGTGAACCTGCGATTTGCCATCCTGAGCGTGAGATTGCTCCGCTCGATGTAGCTCGTGCTGATGTGCTCCGGGTCGGGGTGGCCGATGACCCGATGCACTTCGGCGCCGATGCACTGCGCAGGTGAGTACCGCCGCTGATCCTCGCGCGGGTCCGCTCCGTACACCTTGACGAGCTGCGCGTAGTCGACCTTGAGGCCGAAGGCGTCGGGCACCGCCACGAGGTACGCGCCGTGGCCGTCCGTCGTGAGCTGAACGCGGTTCGCGAGCCGCTCGGCGACGTCAACCATAAACTCGTAGTCGTATCCTGCGTCCCGGCCGCTGACGAGCCAGGAGATGACGAGCTTGCTGTCGGCGTCGAGGGCCGTCCACGTCCACACGTCGCCTACGCCGTCAGGGCGCTCGCTACCCTTCGCCTTCGCGGTCTTCTCCTTCATCCCGCAGAACGACCAGATCTCGTCGCACTGCACGCGCTTCGCGGCGACGTTGCACACGGTGCGATCGTGGAACGCGGCGCACGCCTCGCCAGCCAGGACGAGGTAGCGATCCACCGTGTTGATCGAGACATCCACCACGCGGGAGATCGAGCGCATGGAGGAGCCCTCGCAGAGCATGGCGAGGACGGGCCGGGGCGCGTTCACGATCGCCGGGAATCCGGAGCTGTTTGCCTTCCCATCGACGCTCTACCAGCAGCTCAACACCGCGTACGCGACCAGGAACACCATACCAGAAACGACGATAGCACGGCTGGCTACGGGCAGCAGACTGCGGGGCGACCGGTGCCGCCTACGAATGTCGCAATCGACTGCAACGTGTACGGTCCTTTCGGACCAAGAGTCTTGACGGCCCCAAACATTTCCAGTCGGCCAGCCGCCGCGCTTACGTCCTGGCAACCGCACTCGGCCGTGTTGTCGTACGCCTGCATGCTGGCCGAGAGGCTGTAGCGAATCCCCCCTTGAACGCAGAGATCGCCGACGAGCTGCACGGCGAGGTGGTCGCCGAGAGTACCTGTCCCCTTGAACTTGGTGCAGAGCGTGAAGGGATCCGTCTCGCCGAACTCGATTGGGACGACCATGTCTCCGCGGAGCGTCTTCGCGCCGTGATCGAACGTCACGTACACGTTGTACGGACAGTCTTCCGGTGAGGGACATTGCGTTACCGGCGAAAAGAGAGAGCCCTGTCCTCGCGCGAAAACCCGCTTGGTCATGACGTCGGTTGGATTGATCGCCGCCGGACGATCGGCGGCAGACGCCTCGATCCCGAGGGCAAGCAGAGCAACGCACGCAACGACGATCCGCGACAGCCTCATAAAGTCACCTCCGCACGATTCTGCGCCTGACTCTACCTCGCGCGCCGCTGGACAGGAAAGGGCCCGTTTGGGGTCTCGGAATCAATGTGAGGCACTACCCCCTAGCCTTCGTCCGGCGTCTCCACCGTCACGGCGATCGCCTCGGTGAAGGTGATGTCGACCAGGTCGCCGACCTCGACGCGGTCGAGCTTCGAGGCGTCGCGCACCTTCACCGTGCGCAGCGTCCCGTCCGGGCCCTCGAGCGTGACCTCGGACTCCTTCTTGTCGATGCCGGTGATCTTCATGGTCAAGGTGACGGCCTGCGCCCCCGTGACCCCGGGCTTCTGGCCGAGCTTCGCACGATCGACCTCGGCCGCGGTGCCGACGGACGGGCCGTCGCCGTTCGCCTTGCGCACCTCGTAGCCGACCGACTCGTAGTAGGTGACGACGAGCTGGTCGCCCGGATCGATCTGGTCGAAGTTCCGCACCTTGTCCGGGACCTGCATCGTCACCGGGTCGCCGTCCTCGCCCTCGAAGGTGACCAGGCGCTTCGCCTTGTCGACCTTGAGGACCTTCGCGGTCGCCTGGACCATGCCCTCCTGCATCATGCCGCTCGGCTTGCCCTCGTCGGCGATCGCCAGGGTGGCGAACGCGAGCGTCGCGAGACCGCCCGTCACCGCGCGCAGGGCGCTGCCTCGTCCGCATTGCATCATCGTCGCTCCTCCCACGCGCCGCGACGGCGGTGAAGGTGTTCACCGTGCCGGCGGCGCGAAGCCCTTCTCGCTCATGCACTTCACGTAGATCCCGATCGCGGCCTTCGACGCCTGGCCCTGCGGCGTCACGGTCTCGGTCTCGCGCGCCGCGCGGTCGCGGCACTCGGCGTCGGCGGCCTGGCGGGCGGGATCGGCCGCGACCGACGCCGCCGCCGGCGCCGCGGGCTGGCGCGCCGGCGCGCAGGCGGCCGCGAGCAGGATGGCGCATCCGAGGACGCGCAACCGACGGCGACGACGCGACCGCACCATTGCGGCCGTCGTGTAGCAGGTTCGCGGCGCCGACCGAAGCGCCGGGCGGGTCAAAGCCGCAGCACCGTGCGGGCGCGGCTCGCGAACGCGCGCAGGTCGAGCGCGGACGTGCGCCGGTGCAGCCATGCCCCGAGGTCGTCGAAGATGCCGTACGCGACCGGCGTGACGACCAGCGTCAGCACGAGCGACAGCGTCTGACCGCCGATGACGACGATCGCGATCGTGCGCCGCTCCTCGGCGCCCGGCCCGGTGCCGAGCGCGAGCGGCAGCATGCCCGCGACGAGCGTCAGCGTCGTCATCAGGATGGGACGCAGGCGGTCGCGGCTGCCCTGCAGGATCGCCGCGGAACGGTCCTGGCCCTGCGCGCGGAGCTGCTTGATGTGGTCGATCTGCAGGATCGAGTTCTTCTTGACGACGCCGAACAGCACCAGGATGCCGAGCGCCGAGTACAAATTCAGCGTGTCGTGGAAGAGCCAGATCGACAGCAGCGCGAACGGCACGGCGAGCGGCAGCGAGAGCAGGATCGTCACCGGGTCGATCAGGCTCTCGTACTGCGCGGCGAGGATCATGTACATGAACACGATCGACAGCAGGAACGCCCAGAGGAACTCGCGGAACGCGCGCTCGAGCTCGCGGCCGCGGCCGGTCACCGCGGTGCTGTAGCCCGGCGGCAGGCCGATCTCCTCGACCGCCTCCTGCATCGCGTCGAGGCGGTCGCCGAGCGCGTAGCCCGGCGCGACCGTCGCGCGCACCGCGGCGACGCGCTGGCGGTCGAGGCGGTCGATGCGCGACGCCGTGGTCGCGGGCTCGAGGCGCGCCACCGTGTCGAGGCGCACGATGCCGCCGCCCGGGCGCGCCACCCAGAGCCGCGAGATCGTCGCCGGGTCGTTGCGGTCGCCCTCCTCGAGGCGCACCTGCACGTCGTAGTCCTCGTTGACCGACGCGTCGACGAAGCGCGACACGCGCTCGTCGCCGCCGACCATCAGCCGCATCGCCATCGCGACGTCCTCGACCTCGACGCCCAGGTCGGCGGCGCGGTCCCGGTCGATCACGACGCGCAGCTCGGGCTTGTCGAGCTTCAGGGTGGTGTCGGCGTCGGCGATGCCGCCCATCGCGAGCGCCCTGTCGCGCAGCTGCTCGGACAGCCGCGCCAGCGTCTCGAGGTCCGGGCCGCGGATGTTGAAGTCGATGTCGACCGACGCGCCGCCGAGGTTGAACGCCGGCGCGTTGCGGACCGAGACGTTCAGGTCGTCGAAGCGCTTCAGGCGCGCGCGCAGGTCCTGCATGACGTCGCGCTGGCTGAAGTTGCCGCGGAACGCGGCGAGCGGGTCGAGCGACAGGACGCCGGCGACGAGCCGGCCGAGCGAGAAGGTGCGCTCGTCGTGCGGCGTCAACAGCACGGTCGCGCGGCCGTTGTTGGTCGTGTCGAGGAAGCCGCCGCCGACCGTGGTCAGCACGGTCTCGACGCCCGGCGTCGCGCGGATCTCCTCGGCGACGGCGCGCATCGCGTCGTCCATCGCCGCGATGCTGGTGCCCTCCGGCGCGCGCACCTGCACCTCGAACTCGGCCTCGTCGACGTCGGTCGGGATGTACTCCTGGCGGATCACGGCGTAGAGCGGCACCGACGCCAGGATCACCAGCACGCCGAACGTCCCCACCAGCGCCGGGCGCGCGAGCGCCCAGCGCAGCGCGCGCGCGTACCAGCCGTCGAGGCGCGCGTAGAAGCCGCCGCGCGAGCCCGCGGCGCCCTCGCGCTCGGGACGCAGCAGCCGCGCGCTCATCATCGGCGTCAAGCTGAAGGAGACCAGCAGGCTGACCAGGATCGCGACCGCCGCGGTGAGCCCGAACTGGTAGAGGAAGCGCCCCGAGATGCTCGACATGAACGACACCGGGACGAACACCACGACCAGGCTCAGCGTCGTCGCGAGCACCGCGAGCCCGATCTCCGCCGTCGCCGCGCGCGCCGCCTGCATGGGCGGCATCTTCTTCTCTTCGACGAAGCGGAAGACGTTCTCCAGCACGACGATCGCGTCGTCGATCACCACGCCGACCATCAGCACGAGCGCCAGCATGGTGACGCCGTTCAGCGTGAAGTCGAGCAGCCACATGAAGGCGAAGGTCGCGATCGTCGACGCCGGGATCGCGACGCTCGCGATCACCGTCGAGCGCCAGCTCCGCATGAAGGCCAGCACCACCAGCGAGGCGAGGATCGCGCCCAGCACGAGGTGCAGCGTGATCTCGTGCAGCGCGGCGTAGATGTACTTCGACTGGTCGCGGACGATCTGGATGCGCACGTCCGGCGGGATGAGCGTCGCGACCTCCGCGAGGTTCGCCTTCACCGCCTCGATCACCTCGACCGTGTTGGCGCCGGTCTGGCGGCGGATCTCGAGCACGACGGTCGGCACGTCGTCGAGGCGCGCGAGCGAGCGCTGCTCCTTGGTGCCGTCCTCGGCCCAGCCGACGTCGCGCACGCGGATCGGCACGCCGTCGCGCGTCGCCAGCACCAGGTCGTCGAACGCCGCCGGGTCGGACAGCCGGCCCATCGTGCGCAGGTTGCTCTCGGTGGTCGGCGTCGTGACGTTGCCGCCCGGCACCTGGCTGTTCTGGCGCAGCACCGCGTCGCGCACGGCGGTGATCGGCAGGCCGAGCGCCGCGACGCGGTCCGCGTCGACCCAGACGTTGATCGCGCGCTCGAGCCCGCCGACGACGCGCACCTCGCCGACGCCGCGCGAGCGCTCGAGCTGCACCTTGACGACGCGTTCGGCGAGGTCGGTGAGCTCGCGCTGCGAGCGGTCGGCCGAGAAGGCGATCGACAGGATCGGGCTCGCCTCGTTGTCGAACTTCTGGACGACCGGCGGGTCGAGCTCGGGCGGCAGCTCGCGCAGCACGCTCGACACCCGATCGCGCACGTCCTGCGTCGCGACGTCGGTGTCGCGCGACAGCTCGAAGTTGGCGACGATGTTCGCGGTGCTGTTGCCGGTGATCGCGCGCAGCTCGTCGAGGCCCTCGACCGTGTTGACCACCTCCTCGAGCCGCTGCGCGACCTCGGTCTCCATCTCCTGCGGCGCGGCGCCGGGCAGCGTCGCGCGCACGCGCACCTGCGGGATGTCGACCTCGGGGTAGCGGTCGATGCCGAGCTGGAGGTAGGCCGCCGCGCCGACGACGACCAGCGACAGGATGAGCATCGCGGCGAACACCGGGCGGCGGATGCAGACTTCGGCGAGCTTCTGCATGCGAAGCTCAGCGACCCGCGACGACGGCCTGGCCGCTCGTCAGGTTGCCCGGCTCGGCGATCAGCGCGTCGCCGGCGGCGACGCCGCTCAGCACCTCGACCAGCTCGCCGACGCGCCGCCCGGTGCGCACGCGCTTCTCGACCACCTTGCCGTCCTCGACCCCGAGGACCTTGCTGACGCCGGCGAACGTCACGACCGTGCCCGCCGGCGCGAGCAGCGCCGGCGCGTCGGGCTCGACCACGATCTCGCCGGTCGCGAACGAGCCCGGCCGCAGCTCGTCCTGCGCGTTCGGCACCTCGGCCTCGATCATCACCGTGCGCGTCGTCTCGTCCACCGCCGGGCTGACGCGCGCGACCTTTCCTTCCGCGACCGTCTGCTCGCCCTCGACGCGCACGCCCACCTGCTGCCCGACCTCGACCCCGGCCGCCTCGCGCTCGGGCACGGCGAGCCGCAGGCGCAGCGGGTGCATGCGGACGATCGTCACCACGGGCTGGCCGACGTCGAGGTAGCCGCCGATCGACAGGTGGCGCTCGCGCACGGCGCCGTCGAACGGCGCGCGCAGCGTCGCGTCCGCGAGCTGCTGCTCGGCGATGCGGAGCTGGGTCCTGCGCTCGGCGACGAGCGCGCTGCGCGAGCGCACCTCCTCGACCGCCTCGTGGTGGCGCGCCTCGGCGACGCGGAAGTCGGCCTCCGCGGTGTCGAGCTCCGAGCGCGCGACGATGCCGTCCGCGTGCAGCTTGCGCAGGCGGTCGCGGTTGAGGCGCGCCTGGTCGAGCACGGCCTTCGCCTGGCGGACGAGCGAGGCGCGCGCGAGCGCGACCTGGCTCGACACGTCGTCGCCCGAGCCGTCGGCCGGCACGCCGAGCCGCGCGCGCGCCTGGGCGAGCGCCGTCTGCGCCTGCTCGACGCGCAGGCGGAAGTCGGTCAGGTCGAGCACCGCGACGACGTCGCCTTCCCGGACGACCGAGCCGAGGTCGACCGGCAGCTCCGCGAGACGGCCCGCGACCTTGGTGTTGAGCACCACCTGGTCCTCGGCCGCGAGCGTCCCGGTCGCCGTCACCGTCACCGGCAGCGTGCCGGCCGTGACCGAGACCAGGCGCACGCGCCGCGGCTCGTCCGCCTCGCTGCGCGCCGTCGCGTCGGCGCGGCCGTTGCCGCAGCCGACGGCCAGCGCGAGCAGCGCGGCCAGCAGGACGGGGCCGGCGGTCGCGTACGCTGGACGCATTGGCTCGTTAGAACACGAAGACGCGCGGTACGCGACGTGCCGGGCGGGCGGCATCCCCCGTTGGACGGCGCCTGACGCGGCGCCATTCGAGCCGCGCGATTGCACCCGTCCGGCGCATCTGGGAGGCTCGCGCACATGCGCATCGGCATCGGCGTCGGCGAGATCAGCGGCAACCCCGTAACCATCGACGATCTGGTCGCGCAGACCCGGGCGGCCGAGCGCGACGGCTTCGCTTCGGCGTGGTTCGCGAACATCTTCGGCTTCGACGCGATCCTCGCGGCGGCGATCTGCGGCCGCGAGACGAGCCGCATCGAGGTCGGCACGGCCGTCGTGCCGACCTACCCGCGCCACCCGACGGCGATGGCGCAGCAGGCGATCTCGGCGAGCGCCGCGTGCCGCGGCCGCTTCACGCTCGGCATCGGGCTCTCGCACCAGCTCGTCATCGAGGGGATGCTCGGGCTGTCCTTCGCGAAGCCGTTCAGCCACATGCGCGAGTACCTCGCCGTGCTGCTGCCGCTCTTGCGCGAGGGCAAGGTCGCGTACGAGGGCGAGGAGTTCCGCGTCAGCTCGACGCTCAGCGTCGCGGGCGCGAAGCCGCCGCCGGTGCTGATCGCCGCGCTCGCGCCGAAGATGCTCGGCCTCGCGGGCAACGAGGCCGACGGGACGATCACCTGGATGACGGGTCCGAAGACGCTGCGCGAGCACACGATCCCGACGATCCAGGAGGCCGCCGCGAAGGCCGGGCGCCCGGCGCCGCGCGTCGTCGCCGGCCTGCCGATCGCGGTCACCGAGGACGTCGCCGCGGCGCGCGAGGTCGCGGGCCGCGCCTTCCAGGTGTACGGCTTCCTCCCGTCCTACCGCGCGATGCTCGACCGCGAGGGCGCATCCGGACCCGCCGACGTCGCCGTGGTCGGCGACGAGAGCGCGGTCGGAGAGCAGATCTCGCGGCTCGCGGCGATCGGCGTCACCGATCTGCTGGCGACGGTCTACCCGGTCGGCGACGACGCCGCCGCGTCGATGGCACGCACGCGCGCCCTGCTGGTGAGCCTGCTCGCGCGGCTCTGACGCGCGGCGGCCGCGCTCGCGGCGGCACGGCCTCGGGCTCCGAGCACGGCAGGCGGGCGGCGCGGAAGCGGCGACGAGCGGCCGGAGCGTTCGCGGCTTGGGCTGCCGTCGCCTCGTGATAGAGTCCGCCCGGCGAGGAGATCGAGATGCAAACCGCTTCGTCCCTCGAGGACATCGACATCGTCAGCAACCGCACCTTCGGCGAGCACGGCTACCCGCACGAGGCGTGGACGCTGCTGCGCCACGTCGCGCCGCTCTACTGGTACGACCGGCCCGAGGCCGGTCCGCCGTTCTGGGCGGTCACCAAGCACGCCGACATCGTCACCGTCTCGCGGCAGCCGAAGCTGTTCTTGAACGCGCCGCGCCTCGCCGTCTTCCCCGAGATCCCGCAGCGGCCCCCCGAGGAGCTGCCCGCGCGTCACCTGCTGAACATGGACCCGCCGGAGCACGGCAGGTTCCGCAAGCTGGTGAGCGCCCGCTTCACGCCGCGCGCCGTGCAATCGCTGCGGCCCGCGGTCGAGAAGATCGCCGACGACCTGCTCGACGCCCTGCCCGCCGACGGCGACGTACGCGAGACCGACTTCGTCGAGGCGATCTCCGCGCGGCTGCCGCTCGAGGTGCTGGCCGACCTCCTCGGCGTGCCGCGCGCGGACTGGGACAAGCTGTTCCACTGGACCAACGAGACGATCGGCTCGGGCGATCCCGAGTACCAGCGGGGCGCGACCGCTGAGGAGACCGCCGACCGCGCGCGCACGGCGCTGTTCCAGTACTTCGTCGAGATGGTCGAGGAGCGGCGCAAGCGGCCGACCGGCGACATCGTGAGCCTGCTCGCGAACGCGGACCTCGACGGCGGGCCCGTGCCGGCGTTCGAGCTGCTGTCGTACTACTTCCTGCTCGTCGTCGCGGGCAACGAGACGACGCGCAACGCGACCTCCGGCGGCCTGCTCGCGCTGATCGAGAACCCGGGCGAGCTCGACAAGCTGCGCCGCGACCCTTCGCTGATCGACTGCGCGGTCGAGGAGATCCTGCGCTGGACGACGCCGGTGATCCAGTTCTGCCGCACCGCGGCGGAGGACGTCGAGCTGCGCGGCGAGAAGATCCGCAAGGGCGAGGCGCTGTGCCTGTTCTATCCCTCGGCGAACCGCGACGAGGAGGTGTTCGACGACCCGTTCGCCTTCCGCATCGAGCGCCAGCCCAACCCGCACCTCGCCTTCGGCATCGGCGAGCACTTCTGCCTCGGCGCGAACCTCGCGCGCCTCGAGCTGCGCGTGATCTTCGCGAAGCTCGTGGAGCGCCTGCGCGAGGTCGAGCTGGCCGGTGCCGTGTCGCGCCTGCACTCGAGCTTCGTCGGCGGCATCAAGCGGGTGCCGATCCGCTACCGGCTCGCGCCGCGAGGCCCGCACGCGGGCTGAGCCGAGGGCGCCCTCCGGCCCAGCGATGGAGCGAACGAGCGACGAGCTGCGGCAGTGGCTCGCGGCCTGCGCCGCCGGCGACGGCGACGCACGGCGCGCGTTCCAGGACGAGTACGCCTCGGACGTGTACGCGTTCCCGACGCGGATCTACGGCGTCGCCCCGGAGCTCGCGGCCGACTTCTACGTCTACGCCTTCGAGCGCGACCGCATCTTCACCCGCCTGGCGACCTTCGAGGGCCGCAACCAGATCCAGCTCCGCACCTTCCTCTCGTTCTACGTGCTGAAGAGCATCTTCCTCGAGTGGCAGCGGACGCTGCACGAGCTCGACACGGTGTCGCTCGCGACGCCGGTCGGCGACGACGGCGCCCGCACCCTCGAGGACGTCCTGCCGGCGTCCGACGAGAGCCCGGAGGCCGAGGCGTCCCCGGCGTCCGACGCGGCCGAGCTCTGGGCATCGCTCACGCCGACCGAGCGCCTCGACCTCAAGCTGCTGTCGCTGCTCGAGTGCGAGCTCGAGCCGGACGACGTCCGCCTGGTCGCCCGCTCCGCGAAGCGCTCGATCGCCGCCACCCTCGCCCTGATCGCCGAGGTCCGCGCGGGCCTGCAGCAGCGCGACGTCCGCCTCGCCGCGCTGCAGGCGGAGCTCGACTCGGCCTGGGGCTGGATCGTCCTGCGCCAGAACGAGCTGCAACAAACGGAGGAAATAATCCGTCTTCTTCCCTCGGATGGATCGGCGGCGCGGGCCCGGCTGGAGGAGAAGAGGGACCGGCTGCGCGCCAAGATCGCCAAGCGCGAGCGCCAGCGGCGGCGCATCGTGGCGGAGATGGCCGACTTCAAGATGACGACCCCCTACAAGGACATCGCCCGCCTGCTGGGTCTCGGCGTCGGAACCGTGTGCTCGCGGATCCACCGCCTGCGCCAGCGGCTCGCGGCGCGGGCCGGCCTGCCGGCGGGGGAGACGAGGGCGAGCTCATGACGCAGCAACGAGGCTGTCCCGAGGGCGAGACCCTGTCCCGGCTGCTCGACGGCGAGCTCTCCGCCGCCGACCGGGCCGCGGTCGAGGGCCACCTGCCCGGCTGCAGCACCTGCAGCGGCGAGATCGCAGCTCTCCGGGGCGCCGTGGACGCGGGCCGGCGGCTCGCGCACGCGCGCGTGCTCGAGCGCCGAGCGCTCGAGCGGCGCGACGGCTGCCTACCGGACGGCACCCTGGTCGCGCTCGCGCACGGCACGCTCCCCGGCCCGGCCGCAGAAAGCGCCGAGCTGCACCTCGCGGGCTGCGACCCCTGCCTGCAGGCCGCAGCCGACGCGATCGCGCTGCAGCGGACGCTCGCCGCCGCGGCCGCGGCTGAGGTCCCGGAGGCGCTCACCAGGCGGGTCGCCTCCCGCTGGGCGCCCCGCCGGCAGCAGCCGGCGAGCGTGGTGGTGCGCCTCGTGCGGGGCGCGCTCGAGCTCGTCGAGCGTCACCTCGGGGCGGGCGTCGTCGCGGTCGAGCCGCTCGCCGTCGCCGTGCCCGTCGTGCGCGGCACGAACGGCACGCCGCTGTCGTTCGTCATCCGCGCGCCCGGCGCCGAGATCCGCGCCACGCTGGTGCCCGACGGCGACGTCGTCGCGCTCACGCTCGCCCTGCGCGACGCCGAGGGGCGCGCGCTCGCCGGGCAGCGCGTCGCGCTGCGCCGCCAGCGCCGGGCGATCTTCTCGGCGCGCACCGACGAGGCGGGCGAGCTCGCCACGCCCAACCTCGAGCGCGGCGTCTACGAGGTCTCCTGCCCCGGCATCGCGACCGACTTCCGCCTGGATTTGCGGTCTTGACGACGGCGCGCGGCCGCGGCCGC
>JBFMAS010000766.1:0-14461 GCA_040755575.1 Thermodesulfobacteriota bacterium | reverse complement strand
CTACGCCCGGCGCTGCGCACCGTCGCGCAGCGCCGACTCGAGCGCCCCGCGCGCGACGGCGAAGCCCGGCTCGGTCACGATGCGGACGTAGGAGCGGTCGAGCAGCGGGATGCGCTCGATCGCGTCCCGGAAGCCGGGCACGTCGAGCACGTGGCCGAGCAGCACGATGGAGCGCGCCGCGTGGAAGCGCGCCGCCTCGAACGCGAGGCGCAGCGCCGACTGCCCGATCAGGTTGATCAGCGCGGCCGCGAGGTCCTCCGGGCGCGGGGCGCGCGCCCCGTCGCGAGCGAGGCGCGCGAAGTGCGCCGCCGTCGCCTCGGCCGGCACGGGCCCGACGCCGCCGCCCAGGATGTCGCCGACCGTGAGGTCGCAACGCGACACGTCGCCTCGGCGAGAGAGCTCGCCGATCCGCGCGACGTCCGTCGTGCCGAGGAGCATCCGTGCGAGGCCGAGCAGCGTCCCGCCGCCGATACCGCTGCCGACGAGCCGCTGCGGCGGGCTCGGTGGGTCGGCGAGCACGATGCCGGTTCCCGTGCCGAGGCTCACCACGATCGCCGGCGTGGGCGGCGCCTCCTGCAGGCCGCCGATCGCCGTCGCGGTCGGCTCGTCGACCTTGACGACGCGGGTCGCACCGAGCCGGTCGGGCAGCTGCCACGAGCGCCCGCCGGTCACCGCGATCAGGTCGAGCGAGGCGCGCGCGCCGTCCGCCGACGCCGTGATCAGGCGCGCCAGCAGCTCCTCCGCGATGCCGGGCTCGGGCGACGCCGCCGGCAGCGCGAGCAGCACGTCGCTTCGTCCCGGGCGACGCAGGACCAGGTCGGTGACCGTCCCGCCGAAGTCGATCGCGGCGCTGTGCACGGCGGGATCCGGGCCGTCCTACTTCTTCAGCACCGCGTCGAGCGCCGACACGAGCTCGCCGACGTGGCTCGCCGACACGGCGATCTCCTGCTTCTCCTTGTCGTTGAGCGGCACCTCGATCACCTGCTCGACGCCGCCCGCGCCGATCCGCACCGGCACGCCGACGTAGAGGTCGCGCAGTCCGTACTCGCCCTCGAGGTACGCGGCGCAGGGCAGGATCTCCTTGCGGTCGAGCAGATAGGACTCGGCCATGCGGATCGCGGCCGAGGCCGGCGAGTAGAAGGCGGAGCCCGTCTTCAAGAGCGCGACGATCTCGCCGCCCGCCTGGCGGGTGCGCGCCTCGATCGCGTCGAGGCGCTCCGCCGACAGCAGCTTCTCGACGGGCACCCCGCCGACCGTGCAGCTCGAGCGGACCGGCACCATGTCGTCGCCGTGGCCACCGAGCACGAGCGCCTGCACGCTGTCGACCGACACGCCGAGCTCCATCGCGAGGAAAGTCCGGTAGCGTGCGGAGTCGAGCACGCCCGCCATGCCGACCACCCGCTGCTTCGGAAAGCCGGTGACGCGCTTCATCAACGTCACCATCGCGTCGAGCGGGTTCGTCAGCACGATCACGAAGGCGTTGGGCGCGTGCGTCTTGATGCCGGTCGCCACCTCCGAGACGATCTTGGCATTGATGCCCAGCAGGTCGTCGCGGCTCATGCCGGGCTTGCGGGCGACGCCGGAGGTGACGATGCAGACGTCGGCGCCGGCGATGTCGGCGATCTGCGTCGTGCCCCGCAGCGTCGCGTCGAAGCCCTCGATGGGGCCGGACTCCGCGATGTCGAGCGCCTTGCCCTGCGGCAGGCCGTCGACGACGTCGTAGAGCACGACGTCGCCGAGGTGCTTGAGCGCGCACAGGTGTGCGAGCGTACCGCCGATGTTGCCGGCCCCGATCAAGGCGATTTTCTTCCGCGCCATGTGCGTTCCTTCCTTGCCGTCGATGTCTCTTGCCGTGCGCGCTCGCGGAGCCCGCTCCTACATGTGCTTCACGATGGCCTCACCGAACTCCGAGCACTTGACGAGGGTCGCGCCCTCCATCAGGCGGTGGAAGTCGTAGGTCACGGTCTTCGCCGCGGTGGCGCCGTTGAAGCCGCGGATGATCGCGTCGGCCGCCTCGTTCCAGCCCAGGAAGCGGAACATCATCTCGCCCGACAGGATCACCGACCCGGGATTCACCTTGTCGAGGTTCGCGTACTTCGGCGCCGTACCGTGCGTCGCCTCGAAGATCGCGTGCCCGGTCTTGTAGTTGATGTTGCCGCCGGGGGCGATGCCGATGCCGCCCACCTGGGCCGCGAGCGCGTCGGACAGGTAGTCGCCGTTCAGGTTGAGCGTCGCGACGACGTCGAAGTCCGCGGGCCGGGTCAGGACCTGCTGCAGGGTGATGTCCGCGATGGCGTCGCGGATCATCAGCTTCTGCTTCCACTTGCCGTCGCCGTGCGTGGGCCACAGCGCGAGCGCCCGCTCGACCTCGGCGACGACCTTCTTCTTCTGCTCGGCGGTCATCATGTCGTAGCCCGGGTCGACCGCACGCGCGTTGTCCTCGGCGGGCAGGCTCTGCTTCGCCTCGCGGTTGCCGAGGATCCAGCTCTCGCGCTCGGTCACCGTCTCGGCGCGGAACTCGCGTGCGGCGACGGCGTAACCCCAGTCGCGGAACGCGCCCTCGGTGAACTTCTGGATGTTGCCCTTGTGGACGAGCGTCACGCTCTTGCGCTTCTCGCGGATGGCGTACTCGATCGCAGCGCGCACCAGGCGCTCGGTGCCCTCGCGCGACACGGGCTTGATGCCGATGCCGCTCGTCTCCGGGAAGCGGATCTTCTTGACGCCCATCTCGGTCGTCAGAAACGCGATGACCTTCCTCGCCTCCGGCGACTCCGCCGGCCACTCGATGCCGGCATAGATGTCCTCGGTGTTCTCGCGGAAGATGACGATGTCGACCAGCTCCGGCTTCTTCACCGGGCTCGGCACGCCGGCGAAGTAGCGCACCGGACGGAGGCAGACGTAGAGGTCGAGCATCTGGCGCAGCGCCACGTTGAGCGAGCGGATGCCGCCGCCGACGGGCGTCGTGAGCGGCCCCTTGATGCCGACCAGGAACTCGCGGAACGCGGTGACGGTCTCCTCGGGCAGCCAGTCACCGAAGCGGTTGAACGCCTTCTCGCCGGCGTACAGCTCGCACCAGGCGATCTTGCGCTTCCCGCCGTAGGCCTTGGCGACCGCCGCATCGAACACGCGCTGCGCGGCGCGCCAGATGTCGGGACCGGTGCCGTCACCCTCGATGAACGGGAGGATCGGTTTGTCGGGGACCTGCAGCTCGCCGTCGGCCCCCATGCGGACGGGCTGTCCGTCCTGCGGCACCTTCACGATCTGATAGCTCGCCATAAGCCTGGTCGTCTAACGAGAAGCGTCCCGCTTCGCTACCGGAGCGGCGACGTGCGGACGGTTTGACCTCGAGCACGGGTGGACCGTAAGTTCCGGGCGATGAGACGTCGACGCGGATCGCTGGGTGCGAGGCTCGAGGCGGGGCTGGCGGTCGCGTTCGCGGCCGGCCTGCTGGCGTGCGGAGGCGACGACATCTGCCTCAACTGTCCGAACGGCACGCCGACGGCGACGCCGACCGTGACGGTGACCGGCAACATCGCGAGCAGCAGCCCCTTCACCAACCCGAACCAGATCAACGTCCTCATCTGCGTCGGCCTCGAGCCGGGGCAGGATCCGGCGAGCTGCCCGACGAGCTTCCTCACGGTGCCGTCGGTCGAGGGGACCTTCAGCCGCACCAACGTCGACCCGGGCGCGCTCGACGTCTTCTTCTGGGTCGACGAGAACGGCAGCGGCATGATCGAGCCGGACGACCCGATCGCGCAGCTCGCGGATCCCGAGGGCGCGCTGGACGACGTGCCGTCCGGCCGGACGGTGGGGATCGGCAACACGCGCATCCAGTTCCTCGACGGCACCGCGACCGCGTCGATCAGCGTCACGGTGACGCCGACGCCGACCCCGAGCGCCGCCGCCGCGACGCCGACGCCGACCCAGACGCCGTAGCCTTGCTGGACCGGAACCGCGCGCTCCTGCCCGCCGCGCCTCGCCGGCGCGCCGGCCGCGCGCAGCCCGCGTCCCGGGTGAGCCGCCGCGCGCCTACGAGTCGCCGCCGCCGCGGCGCAGGATGTTGCGCCGCGCCTGCGCCTGCAGCACGGAGGAGACGTTCTTGCTCTTGGCGAGGAGCCGCATGTCGCGCTCATGCACCCCGCTCAAGAGGCCGAGCGCGATCTGCAGCGGCGTCTTCGGGTTCTGCACCAGCGCGAGGCGCACCGAGTAGTTGCGCACCCAGTCCTTCTGCTCGGCGATCGTGCGCAGGAGCTCCGCGGCGAGGCTGCGGTTCTTCGCCATCGCCAGCGCCTCCTCGAGCGTGAAGCGTGGATTGCGCAGCACGCACGCCTGCACGAGCTTGACCGGGTCGCGCGCGAGGATCGTGCGCGCCTCCTTGTTGCCCGTCAGGGCGAGCTTGACGCGCGCCGGGACCGCGAGCTTGCGCACCCGCGCGAACAGCGACTCGCGGGCGACCACCGGAACGGCCCCCTCCGCCACCATGTCGTCCTCGAGCCGGATCTTGTCGCGCCCCTCGAGGACCGCGGCGACCTCCGGGTCCTGTGCATCCGGCTCGCGGGTGGGGAGCTGATCGCCCGGCCTGGGGCTCACGCGCTCTCCGCCTGGCGCTTCGCCTCCTTCACCACCTTGTCGACCAGGTGGGCGGGCAGCTCCTCGTAGTGCGAGAACTCCATGTGGAACGAGCCGCGCCCGGCGGTCATCGCGTTCAGGTCCGGGCCGTACTTGAGCATCTCCGACATCGGCACGCGCGCCTTGATCACCTGGCTGTGGCCGCGCGGCTCGACGCCCTGCACCTTGCCCCGGCGCGCGTTGACGTCGCCGATCACGTCGCCCATCGCGTCGTCGGGCACCTGCACGTCGAGCGCCATGATCGGCTCGAGCAGGACCGGCTTCGCCTGCTCGACGGCGCTCTTGAAGCCGAGCGCCGCGGCGGTCTTGAACGCCATCTCGGACGAGTCGACGTCGTGGTGCTTGCCGTCGAACAGCGTCACCCGCACGTCGACCACGGGGTAGCCCGCGATCGTGCCGTGCGGCAGGGCCTCGCGGACGCCCTTCTCGACCGCCGGGATGAAGTTGCGCGGCACCACGCCGCCGACGATCTTGTCGACGAACTCGAAGCCGGCGCCGCGCGGCAGCGGCTCGACCTCGAGCCACGCGACCGCGAACTGGCCGTGGCCGCCGGTCTGCTTCTTGACCTTCCCCTCGGCCTGCGCCTTGCCGCGAATGGTCTCCTTGTAGGGCACCTTCGGCGCCTTCAGCACCACGTCGACACCGAATTTGCGCTTCAGACGCTCGATGGTCGCCTCGATGTGGAGCTGGCCGATGCCGCCGAGGATGATCTCCTTGGTCTGCTCGTCGCGGTCGAGGTGCAGCGCCGGGTCCTCCTCCTGCAGGCGGTGCAGCCCGGCCATGACCTTGTCTTCCTCGCCCTTGTTCTTCGCCTCGAGCGCGAACGAGATCGACGGCTCGAAGTCCCGCAGGCGCGGGAAGTACGTGTGCACCTTGTCGTCGCACAGCGTGTCACCGGTGGCGGCGTCCTTGAGCTTCGCGACCGCGACCACGTCGCCCGCGACGGCGCGCGCGATCTGCGTCTGCTTCCGGCCCTCGAGCCGGAACAGGTGGCCGAGCTTCTCCTTCACCTGCCGGGTCGAGTTGTAGACCGTGCTGTCGGCCGCGACCTGGCCCGAGAACACGCGGAACACGCTCAGCTTGCCCGCGAACGGATCGATCACGGTGCGCACGATCTGCGCCGCGAACGGCTCGCCCGTCGACGGTGCGCGCGCCACCTCCGAGCCGCTCTTCGGATCGTCCCCGACCGCCGCGGGCAGCTCGGCCGCCGACGGGCACGCCTGCACGACGAAGTCGAGCAGCGTCGAGGCACCGACCGCGTTCGCCCCCGCGCCGCACAGCACGGGCAGCAGCGCGCCCTTGAGGATCGCCTCGCGCAGCCCGGTGACGATCTCGTCCTGGGCGAGCTCGCCGCTGTCGAGGTAGCGCTCGAGGAGCGCGTCGTTGCTCTCGGCGACCGCCTCGACCAGCTTCTCGCGCGCCGCGCGCGCCTCCTCGGCGACGTCGCTCGGGATCTCGGCCTCGCGCATCTGGCCGCCCTCGCCGTGCACGAGCCACGCCTTGTTGCCGAGCAGGTCGACGACGCCCTTGAACGACGACTCGGCGCCGATCGGGATGTGCACCGGCACCGGCTTCTGCTCGAGCACCTCGGCGAGATCGGTCACCGCCTGCTCGAAGCTCGCCCGCTCGCGGTCCATCCGCGTGACGAACGCGATGCGCGGCACCTGCAGCTCGGCCGCCCACGACAGCACCTTCTCGTCCTCGCCCTTGGTCTCGCCGTTCGGCGACATGACGAGCACCGCCGTGGTCGCGGCGCGCATGCAGTTGCTCGCGTCGTGGATGAACGAGGCGGCACCGGGCGCGTCGATCACGTTGACGTCGGTCTTCTTCCACTCGAGGTGGTAGAAGCCCGAGAAGATCGAGCTGCCGCGCTTCTGCTCCTCGGGCTCCGTGTCGAAGCTCGAGGTGCCGTCGGCGGTGCGTCCGAGCGTCTTGGTGGCGCCGGCCGCGAGCAGCATCGCCTCCGCGAGCGACGTCTTTCCCACCCCACCGTGCCCGATGAGAATGACGTTGCGGATGCGTGCGGGATCCTCAGCGGCCATGACCCGTTCCCTCCCGATTGCGCTCGAAGATGAGACGCAGCCCCTCGAGCGTCAAGAACTCGTCGACCTCGGCGATCGTCGTCGACTCCGCGGCGATGGTCTCGGCGAAGCCCCCCGTCGCGATCACCTGTGCGACGCCGCCCTGCTCGCGCTGGATGCGCTCGACCAGGCCGTCGACCATCGCGACGTAGCCGTAGAACACGCCCGCCTGGATCGCGTTGACGGTGTTGCGTCCCACCACGCGCGGCGGCCGCACCAGCTCGACCGGGTGCAGCTTCGCGGTGCGCGAGTAGAGCGCCTCGAGCGAGATGCCGATCCCGGGCGTGATCACGCCGCCCAGGTACTCGCCCTTCGGGCTCACCACGTCGAAGGTCGTCGCGGTGCCGAAGTCGACGACGATGCAGAGCTCGTGGTGGCGCTCGTAGGCGGCGACCGCGTTCACGATGCGGTCGGCGCCGACCTCGCGCGGGTTGTCGTACAGGATCGGCATCCCGGTGCGGATGCCGGGGCCGACGACCAGCGGCGCCCGGCCGTAGGTCGCGGCGCACATCGCGTCGATCGTGGTCTGCATCTGCGGCACGACGTTCGACACGATGATGCCCTGGATCTCTCCCGGGTCGATGCCCGACATGCGCTGCAGGTTCCACAGCACGACGCTGTACTCGTCCGCCGTGCGCGCGTGCTCGGTGAGGAGGCGCCAGTGCCGTCGGAGCTTCTCCCCATCGAAGAGCCCGACGACGGTGTGGGTGTTGCCAACGTCGATCGCGAGCAGCATCGAGCCAACGGGAGACTAGGCGCGTCGGCTCAGCAGCGCAAGCGCGCCCGGCCGAATGGTCAGCGTCGCAGCGCGCGATACGTGCCGCGCAGCGTCACCTCGCCGGCGACCACCCGACGCACCTCGCCGCCCTTCGTCTCGACCAGCAGCGCGCCGTCGTCGTCGACGCCGCGGACGACGCCGCTGGTCGGCGGTCGGCCGTCGATCGACACGCGGCGACCGGGCAGGCAGTGGAAGGCCTCGTAGCGGGCCCGCAGCGCGGCGAAGCCGCGCGTTCGGAAGACCTCGTAGGCCGTCTCGAGCGCGCCCAGCAAGCGTCCCGTGAAGGCGGCCCGGTCGACCCTCTCCCCGGTCGCGAGCGCGAGGCTCGTCGCCTTGCGCGCGAGCTCGCGCGGGAAGTCGCCGCGCGCCGCGTTCAGATTGACGCCGATGCCGACGATCACGAAGCGGACCCGCTCGGCCTCCGCCTCGAGCTCGGTGAGCACGCCCGCGACCTTGCGCCCGTCGAGCAGCACGTCGTTGGGCCACTTGATCTGCGGCGCGAGCTGCTCGCCGGTCGCGGCGATCGCCTGGGCGACGGCGAGCCCCGCGACCAGGGTCAGGCGCGGCACCTCGAGCGGCGGCACCGCGGGGCGGAGCACGATCGAGCAGTAGAGGTTGACGTTCGCGGGCGAGGCCCAGGTGCGTCCGAGCCGGCCGCGTCCCGCGGTCTGCTGCTCGGCGATCACCACCGTGCCCTCCGGCGCGCCGCCGCGCGCGAGCTCGGCCGCGAGCCGGTTGGTCGAGTCGACGGCGTCGCGATGCACGATGCTGGCCGCCGCGAGGTGCACCGGCCGCCAGTGACGCAGCACCACCTCGGGCAGCAGGCGGTCGCTCGCGCGCACCAGGCGGTAGCCTCGCCCGGCGGACGCCTCGATGTCGTAGCCGCGCTCGCGCAGCCGCTCGATGCGCTTCCACACCGCGGCGCGCGACACGCCGAGGCGTGCGGCGATGTCCGCTCCGGACTGCCAGCCGCGGCCTTCGAGCGCCGCGACGAGCGTGCCGTCGCCCCGGCCCACCGACGCGCGGGGGGTGCTCAACGCTTCCGCGGAGCCGGCTGACGCGAGCGCACGTCGAGGCCCAGGTCGATGGCCGGCGCCGAGTGCGTGAGGCGGCCGACCGAGATGAAGTCGGCGCCGCTCTCGGCGTACGCGCGCACCGTGTCCAGCTGGACGCCGCCCGACACCTCGAGCAGGGCCCGGCGGCCGACGAGCTTCCGCGCCATGCGCACCTCGTCGGGCCGCATGTTGTCGAGCAGGATGAGGTCGGCGCCGCCGGCCAGCGCGTCGCCGATCTGCTCGAGGCGATCGCACTCGACCTCGATGCGCAGGCCGGCAGGCGTCGCGGCGCGCGCCCGCTCGACCGCCAGACGGACCGACCCGCACGCGGCGATGTGGTTGTCCTTGATCAGCACGCCGTCGTCGAGGCCGAAGCGGTGGTTGCGGCCGCCGCCCATGCGCACCGCGTACTTCTGCAGCAGGCGCAGGCCCGGCGTCGTCTTGCGCGTGTCGAGGATCACCGCCCCGGTGCCCGCCACCGCGTCGACGTAGCGACGCGTGACCGTCGCGACGCCGCACAGCGACTGCACGAGGTTCAGCAGCACGCGCTCCCCCGTCAGCAGGGGCCCGAGCTCGCCTTCGATCTCGGCCAGCACCGCGCCGCTCGAGACACGCTCGCCCTCGCGCACCAGCGTGCGCACGCGCACGACGTCGCGGGCGTGCAGCTCGCCCAGCACGACGCCGACGAGCGGCAGCCCGGCGACGACGCACGCCTCACGCGTCGCGAGCACCGCCCTGCCGCCGACGCCCGCAGGAACCGTCGCCGCCGTCGTCAGGTCGCCGCGGCCGACGTCCTCGGCCAGTGCACGGCGGACGAGGTCGACGGTCGACGGGTGGGCGAAGGGATCCGGAGCGCCGGTCGCGCCGCCGGGCTCCAGCGTCCGCGCCGAGGCGCGGGTCGTGCTGCGGCGCACGCCGGCCGCGGCCGCGCGGCTCAAGCCTCGACCTCGCGCAGCCGCTCGAGGCCGCGGCGCAGCAGCTCCTGCTTCGCGGTCAGCTCGCTCGCCTTGGCGCGCTCCTTGGCGACGATCTCCTCGGGCGCGCGCCGCATGAAGTCCTCGTTGTCGAGCTTGCGCGTGGCCAGCGCGAGGTCCTTCGCGACGCGATCGATCTCGCGCTCGAGACGCTCGCGCTCGGCCGCGACGTCGATCAAGCCGGCGAGCGGCACGTAGAGCTCGAGCCCGCCCGCGACGGCGACGGCGCTGCCGCTCGGGCGCTCGCCGTCCGCGAGGACCTCGAGGCGCCCGATCTTCGCGAGCGTCCGCACCGCGCCGCCGAAGCCGCGCAGGTCGTCGAGCGCGACGCGGTCGCGCGACGCGACGAAGAGGTCGATCTCGCGGCTCGGCGGCAGGCTCATCTCCGAGCGCAGGTTGCGCAGCGCGCGCACGACGTCGATCAGCCGCTCGACGCGCGACTCGGCGCCCTCGTCGCGCTCGACGTCGGAGGCGCGCGGGTAGGAGACCAGCACGAGCGCCGGCGTCTCGACGGCGACGCCGGGCAGCGCGTGCCACAGCTCGTCGGTCAGGAACGGCATGAGCGGGTGCAGCAGCCGCAGCGCGCTCTCGAACACCGACACCAGCGTCGCGAGCGTCGTCGAGCGCGCCTCGGCGCCGCTCCCGTAGAGCGACATCTTCGACAGCTCGACGTACCAGTCGCAGAACTCGTTCCACAGGAAGCGATAGAGCGTCGTCGCGGCGTCGTTGAAGCGGTAGCCGTCGAGCGCGGCACGCACCTCGTCGACCGCACGCCCGAGGCGCGCGCGGATCCACTTGTCGGCGTCGCTGCCGCCGCCGCGCCCGGCCGCGAGGTCCACCGCCTGGTCGGCGTTCATCAGGATGAAGCGCGCCGCGTTCCAGATCTTGTTCGCGAAGCTGCGGTTGCCGTCGATGCGGTCGAGCGACAGGCGGATGTCGCGGCCCATCGCCGACTGAGCGGCGAGCGTGAAGCGCAGCGCGTCCGTGCCGTAGGTCGCGAGCAGCTCGAGGGGATCCTTCACGTTCCCCTTCGTCTTGCTCATCTTCTCGCCGTACTCGTCGCGCACGAGACCGTGGACGTAGACGTCGCGGAAGGGCACCTCGCCGGTGAAGCGCAGGCCGAACATCATCATGCGCGCCACCCAGAAGAAGATGATGTCGAACCCCGTGACGAGGACCGACGTCGGGTACCACTTGCGCAGCTCCGGCGTGTCGTCCGGCCAGCCGAGGGTCGAGAACGGCCACAGGCCGCTCGAGAACCAGGTGTCGAGCACGTCCTCGTCCTGGCGCAGCGGCCCGCCGCAGCCGGGGCAGCCGGTCGGGTCCTCGCGCGACACGATGACGCGCGTCGTGCTGCCGGCGGCGCCCTCCGGCTCCGTGCCGGGCTCGGCGGGACAGCGGTCGCAGTACCAGGCGGGGATGCGGTGCCCCCACCAGAGCTGGCGCGACACGCACCAGTCGCGGATGCTCTCCATCCACGCGAAGTAGGTCTTGCTCCAGTGCTCCGGATGGAAGCGCGTGCGCCCGTCGCGCACCGCCGCGATCGCGGGCTCGGCGAGCGGCTTCGTGCGCACGAACCACTGCGTCGACAGGAGCGGCTCGACGACGGAGCGGCAGCGGTAGCAGGTGCCGATCGCGAGCGCGTGCGGCTCCGTGTCGACCAGCACGCCGGTCGCCGCGAACTCCTCGACGATGCGCTCGCGCGCGGCGGCGCGGTCGAGGCCGGCATACGGCCCGGCGGCGGCCGTCATCGTGCCGTCCTCGGCGATCACCGACACCATCTCGAGCCCGTGGCGCCGCCCGATCTCGAAGTCGTCGAAGTCGTGCGCCGGGGTGATCTTGACGACTCCCGAGCCGAACTCGCGGTCGACGTGCTCGTCCGCGATGATCGGCACCTCCCGTCCGACGACCGGCAGGCGGACCCGCTCGCCGACGAGCGCGCGGTAGCGCTCGTCGGCGGGGTGGACCGCCACCGCGGTGTCGCCGAGCATGGTCTCCGGCCGGGTCGTCGCGACAACCACGTGGCCGCTGCCGTCGGCGAGCGGGTAGCGCAGGTGCCAGAGGTGGCCCTGCGTGTCCTCGTGCTCGACCTCGATGTCCGACAGCGCCGTGCCGCAGCGGCAGCACCAGTTGATCAGGCGACGCCCGCGGTAGATCAGCCCGTCCTCGTAGAGGCGGACGAAGACCTCGCGCACCGCGCGCGACAGCCCCTCGTCCATGGTGAAGCGCTCGCGGGTCCAGTCGCAGCTCGCCCCGAGCCGCTTGAGCTGCGCGATGATGTACGGGCCGACCTCGGAGCGCCAGGCGAAGGTCCGCTCGAGGAACTTCTCGCGTCCGATCGCGTGCCGGTCGAGCCCTTGCGCCGCGAGCTGGCGCTCGACCACGTTCTGCGTCGCGATCGAGGCGTGGTCCGTGCCCGGCACCCACAGCGTGCTGTAGCCGTCCATCTTCTTGTAGCGGATGAGGACGTCCTGCAGCGTGTTGTTGAGCGCGTGGCCCAGGTGGAGCTGGCCCGTGATGTTCGGCGGCGGGATGACGATCGAGTACGGCTCGCCCGGCGCCTCGACCCGGGCCGTCGACACGCCGAGGCGGATCCACTCCTTCGCCCAGCGCTCCTCGACCTCCTGCGGCGCATAGGCCTTGGCGAGCTCCTTCGGCATCGGCTTGTGCGGTAACAGCCGGTCGCGCGCGGAGTCAATTTCCGCGCTTCCACGGGCGGCACACGGCCCACGTCTCGGGCACGTCCTGCCCAAGCGAGCAGCACGTGCCCAAAGCTTGGCCACCGCCGGCACGTCCCCGGCGCGAATCGCGCGTGCCAGCGGCGTGCGGATGCCGGCACACCCGTTGCTCACGCCGACTCACGGGCCGCTCGTCGCCCGGAAGGAGCGTCGCGTGAAGAAAATCGAGGCCATCATCAAGCCGTTCAAGCTCGACGAGGTGAAGGAGGCGCTGGCGCGCGAAGGCGTGGACGGCATGACCATCTCGGAGGTCAAGGGCTTCGGCCGGCAGCGCGGGCACAGCGAGCTGTACCGCGGCGCCGAGTACGTGGTCGACTTCCTGCCCAAGGTGAAGATCGAGCTGCTGGTCGACGACGCCCGCGTCGCCACGGTCGCCGACACGATCCGCGCAGCGGCGGCCACCGGCCGCATCGGCGACGGCAAGATCTTCATCGTCAACGTCGACGACGCCGTCCGCATCCGTACGGGCGAGCGTGGCGTGGATGCCATCTGACCCGCGCACGGCATGGCCGAGGGCCCACGGCCTTCCTGGACTTCGTGCCGGCGCGCTGCGGCGCTCGGCCCACCGGCCGGCGCCAATCACAAAGACCGCACAGCGCGCTCTTGAAGGAGGATTGAGATGAGACGTGAACTCGCCCGCGCGGGGCGCACGCTGGGGCGTGCGACGCTCCCGCTCCTGGTCCTGACCCTGGCAGCGAGCCCCGGCTGGGGCCAGGACGCGGCACCCGACCCGATCGCCGAGGCACTCGGCACGCCCAAGGTCATCGCGGACAGCCTGTGGACCATCATCGCCGGCTTCCTCGTGTTCTTCATGAACCTGGGCTTCGCCATGGTCGAGAGCGGGCTCTGCCGCGCGAAGAACTGCGTCAACATCCTGGCGAAGAACTTCGTCGTGTTCGGCGCCTCGTCGCTCGCCTTCCTGTTCCTCGGCTGGGGCCTGATGTTCGGCAACGGCAACGGCTTCATCGGCACGGAAGGGCTGTTCATGCTGAGCGGCCCCGACAACAGCCCGCTGACCGGTGACGCGTACTCGGGCGCCTACACCTCGATCGCGTGGGCCGGCCTGCCGCTCGGCATCAAGTTCTTCTTCCAGCTGGTGTTCGCGGGCACGGCGGCGACGATCGTCTCCGGCGCGGTGGCGGAGCGCATCAAGTTCCTGTCCTTCGTCGCGTTCTCCTTCGTCATCGTCGGCGTGATCTACCCGGTGACGGGGCACTGGATCTGGGGCGGCGGCTGGCTGTCGGCGGCGGGCTTCTGGGACTTCGCCGGCTCGACGGTCGTGCACTCGGTCGGCGGCTGGGCGGCGCTCGCCGGCATCCTGGTGCTCGGCCCGCGCATCGGCAAGTTCGGCAAGGACGGCAAGGTGCACCCGATCCCGGGCCACAGCATGACCTCGGCGACGATCGGCGTGTTCGTCCTCTGGCTCGGCTGGTTCGGCTTCAACCCGGGCAGCACCATGGGCGCCGACGTCAAGGCGATCGGCCACATCGCGATCACGACCAACATGGCGGCCGCGGCCGCGTCGCTGAGCGCGCTGCTCACCGCGAAGCTGCTGCTCGGCAAGCCGGACCTGTCGATGATCCTGAACGGCTGCCTCGCGGGCCTGGTCGCGATCACCGCGCCGTGCGCGTGGGTCAGCGTCGGCAGCTCGGTCGTGATCGGGCTCCTCGCCGGCGTGCTGGTGGTGTTCTCGGTGCTGTTCTTCGACAAGATCAAGATCGACGACCCGGTCGGCGCGCTGTCGGTGCACCTCGCCTGCGGCGTGTTCGGCACGATCTGCGTGGGGCTGTTCGCCGACTCGTCGGCGGCGCCCGTGGCCGGCCCGGCGAACGGCCTGTTCTTCGGCGGCGGCGTGACGCAGCTTCTCGCGCAGCTCATGGGCGTCGCGGCGGTCGGCGTGTACACGCTCGCCGTGAGCCTCATCGCGTGGGTGGCGATCAAGGCGGTGATGGGCGTCCGGGTGACGGCGGAGGAGGAGATCGAGGGGCTGGATCTGGGCGAGCACGGCAACCTCGCCTACCCGGACTTCGCGGTGTCGTCGGTGTTCGGTGAGCCGATGGGCTCCTACCCCGGAGGGCCGCTCGAAGGTCACCGGGCGCCGGCGATGTCCGCGGCGACCGTCCGTTCGTGATCGAGGGGTGACGTGGGAGGACCCGTCGCGGCGCTGCCGCGGCGGGTCCGGCTTCCGGCGAGGGGAGGTATCAGG
>JBFMAS010000765.1:0-9424 GCA_040755575.1 Thermodesulfobacteriota bacterium | reverse complement strand
CCTCTCGAGCTCGTCGGCGGTCCACGCCAGCGTACGGTCGAGGTGGCAGAGGTTGCACGCGTTCGGACGACCCACCTCGGCGCTCTCCACGACCGAGGGGCTGGTGATCTCGTGGCTGCGGGTCGCCTTCTGCAGGCCGTAGGCCGTGTTCGGCATGTGGCAGTTGTAGCAGCGGCTGCCCGGCGAGCCGGCGGCGTGGCGGGTGTGCGCGACGAGACGCGCCTCGGCGCCGAGCTCCGCGTGGCACTGCGTGCACCCGCCGGCGCCTGCACGAGGCCGCTGAGCCGGCTGATCTCGGGCGCCGCGAGAACGATCGCGCGGAACGGGATCCAGCGCTGCTCGGCGATCTGCCAGCAGAAGTCGAACAGGTCGAGCCGGCGCGCCTGCCCGGAGGGCATCCAGTAGCACTGGAAGTGGTGCGAGCCGGTCGACATCACCACCCGCCGCTCTGAGAAGCGATCGCCGCCGAAGAGGCGGCGCACCCAGTACTCGTCGCCCCGGCGCTCGAGGCGGTAGCGCGCCTGGTCGAGCTGCAGCGCGACGTCGTCGAAGCTGCCGACGACGGTCTCGGGCCCCACCACCTGGGTCATCGAGCGATGGAACGAGCTGTGCCACGTCGCGTGCTCGCCGGGATGGCAGGCGCCGCACTCGTGCGACGAGACGTAGCCGCGGTCCGCGACCTCGAGAGGCCGGTCGGGCGGCGCCGCGGCCGGCACCGGGGCCGCGAGCGTCCACACCGCGGCGACGCGCGCGCCGAGCAGCACCACCGCCGCCAGCGCGGCGACGACGAGCACGGCGCGCCGGATGGTGTCGCGCGAGGCGGAAGAATCGGGTGAATCGGACATGGCCGGCGTGCACGGGCGCTCGCCCCGGTCGAAGGCGCGACCTGCCCGGCTCGTGCGGCTCTACGTCACCGCGCCGAGCGGCGGCAAGCAGATTTCGCCGCCCCGCGGCCGCGACGCCGGGACGTGCCCCGGCTCGACGCCGGCCCCGGCAGATCCGCTCCACCGAGGGCCGCCAGCACCTTGCGCGCCTTGGCGAACATCCTCCGCGCCTCCGCCGGCGAGCGCTCGTGGTCGTAGCCCAGCAGGTGCAGGACGCCGTGCACGAGAAGCTCGGCGAGCTCCCGCTCGACGCCGTGCCCACGCTCGCTCGCCTGCCGCTCCGCCGTCGGCAGCGCGATCACGACGTCGCCGAGCAGCCCGGACGCCGCCTCGCCGGGCAGGCCCTCGCCCTCGCGCTGCGCGAACGCCAGCACGTCGGTCGGTCGGTCCTTGCCGCGATAGTCCCGGTTGAGGCGCTGCATCTCGTCGTCGCCGACCAGCGCGATCGACAGCTCGCTCCCGTCCTCGCCGAGGTGACGGAGCGCCGCCCGCGCGAGCCGCCGCAGCAGCGGCGCGTGCTTCGCCATGCCGCGCGCGGCGCTGACGTTGACGGTGACCGTCGCCCGGCGCGCGCTAGGGGACACGCTCGTACGCGGTGATGATCTGCTGCACCAGGCGATGGCGCACGACGTCGCGCTCGTCGAACTGCACGAAGCGGATGCCGTCCACGTCCCTCAGGATCTCGCGCGCCTCGATCAGGCCCGACGCCTTGCCGAACGGCAGGTCGATCTGCGTCACGTCGCCGGTGATCACCGCGCGCGAGCCGAAGCCGAGCCGCGTCAAGAACATCTTCATCTGCTCGCGCGTCGTGTTCTGCGCTTCGTCGAGGATGACGAAGGAGTCGTTCAGCGTGCGCCCGCGCATGAAGGCGAGCGGCGCGACCTCGATCGTGCCGCGGTCCATGTAGCGGCGAGCGCGGTCGGGGTCGACCATGTCGTTCAGCGCGTCGTACAGCGGACGCAGGTACGGGTTCACCTTCTCGGCGAGGTCGCCGGGCAGGAAGCCCAGGCGCTCGCCGGCCTCGACCGCGGGCCGCGTCAGCACGATGCGCGCGACCTCGTTCTTGAGCAGCGCCGCGACCGCCATCGCCATCGCGAGGTAGGTCTTGCCGGTGCCCGCAGGGCCGATGCCGAAGACGATGTCGTACTTGCGGATCGAGTCGATGTAGACCTTCTGATTGATCGACTTCGGCGCGATCGTCCGCTTGTGCGCCGAGATGTAGACCGTGTCGAGGAAGATCTCCTTGAGCCGCGCGTTGCGGTCGGCGGACAGGATCCGCAGCGCGTGGTCGACGTCGGACGCGTAGAGCGGGTAGCCGCCCTCGAGCAGCTCGCGCAGCTGGCGCAGCACGCGTGCGGCGAGCTCGACCTGCACCTCGTCGCCCGACACCTCGATGCCGCCGCGATGGACGTGCAGCCGGGCGCCGGTCGCGCGCTCGACGACCTTCAGGTTCTCGTCGTGGTGCCCGAGCAGCGTGTGCAGGTGCTGCGGGTCCGGGACCTCGACGCGGATCGACCTGGCCGCCGGCGCCGCGGGGGTGACGGGCTGCTGGTCCGCGCGCGCCTCGCTCATCCGCCGATCAGCTCGTAGACCCGCTCGAGCGCCTGCGGCAGCCGCGACGGGTCCTTGCCGCCCGCCTGCGCGAAGTCCGGCCGTCCCCCGCCGCCGCCGCCGACGATGGGCGCGATCTGCTTGATCAGGTTGCCGGCGTTGACGCGACCGACGAGGTCCTTGGTCACGGCCGCGAGCAGCAGCACCTTCTCGCCGTCGCTACCGCCGAGCACGACGACGCCGGAGCGCATGCGATCGCGCAGCTTGTCGGCCAGGTCGCGCAGCACCTTGGCGTCGACCTGGTCGACCTGCTGCGCGAGCACCTTGATGCCGTCCACCTGGCGGACGTCGTCGAGCAGGTCGCGCGACGCGCCGGAGACGAGCTTCGACTGCGCCTCTGCGAGCCGGCGCTCGAGCTCCTTCTGGGTGGCGAGCAGCTTCTCGATCTTCGCCGCCGCCTCCTCCTCGCTGCCGTGCAGCAGCTCGGCGACCTGGCGCAGCTCGCGCTCGCGGCGACGCACGGTCTCGAGCGCCCCCTCGCCGGTGAGCGCCTCGAGGCGCCGGATCCCGGCGCCGACCGCCGACTCGCCGCGCATCTTGAAGACGCCGATGTCGCCCGTGCGTGCGACGTGCGTGCCGCCGCACAGCTCGACCGAGTAGTCGCCCATCCTGAGCACGCGCACGCGGTCGCCGTACTTGTCGCCGAAGAAGGCGAGCGCGCCGGCCTTCACCGCGTCGTCGAACGACATCTCCTCGGTCGTCACCTCGAGGTTCTGCCGGATGTGCTCGTTGACCTCGTCCTCGAGCTCCGCGAGCCGCTCCTCGGAGAGACGGCTGTCCTGCGTGAAGTCGAAGCGCAGGCGGTCGGCCGTCACCAGCGAGCCCGCCTGACGGACGTGCTCGCCGAGCTGGCGGCGCAGCGCCGCGTGCAGGAGGTGCGTCGCGGAGTGGTTGAGCCGGATCTGCTCGCGCCGCTCGGCGTCGATCTCGAGCCGCACGAGGTCGCCCGGCGCGACGCCGCCCCGCACGACGCGGCCCCGGTGCACGATCAGGTCCGAGCGCGGCTTCAGCGTGTCGACCACCTCGATCAGCCCGCCGCCGGGCAGGACGATCCTGCCCGTGTCGCCGACCTGGCCGCCGGACTCGCCGTAGAAGGGCGTCTCCGCGGTGACGATCTCGATCTCGTCGCCCTCGCGCGCCTCGCGGCGCGCCTCGCCGTCCGGGGACGCGAGCGCGACCACGCGCGACTCGAGCGACTCGACGCGGTCACCCGCGAAGCGCGAGCGCGCGTCGGCGAAGCTGCCGGCGGTCGCGGTGACGAAGCGCGCGCCCTCGCGTGCGCGCTCGCGCTGGCGCTCCATCGCGGCGTCGAAGCCCGCCTGGTCGACCGACAGCTTCTCGCCGCGCAGGATGTCGGCCGTGAGGTCGAGCGGGAAGCCGTAGGTGTCGTAGAGCTTGAACGCGACGTCGCCCGGCAGCACCGTGCCGCCGGACTCGCGCAGGCGCGCCACCTCCTCTTCGAGCAGGCCGAGGCCCTTCTCGAGGGTCTCTCCGAAACGCTCCTCCTCTGCGGTGACCGCGGCGCGGATGCGCTCCTGCTGCTCGAGCAGCTCCGGGTAGCCGGCGCCGAGGACCTCGCAGACGCGGTCGGTGACCGCGCCGAGGAACGGCTCGGTCAGGCCGAGGACGCGCCCCTGGCGCGCCGCGCGGCGCAGGAGGCGGCGCAGCACGTAGCCACGGCCCTCGTTCGACGGCGTGATGCCGTCGCCGATCATCACCGCGACCGCGCGCCCGTGATCGGCGATGACTCGGAACGCGACGTCCGCGTCGCTCGTGCCGCCCTGGTAGCGCTTGCCCGCGCGCTCCTCGGCGACCGAGATCATGCCGCGCAGCAGGTCGGTGTCGTAGTTGCCGTCGACGCCCTGCAGGATCGCGGTGACGCGCTCGAGCCCCATGCCGGTGTCGACGTGCTTCGCCGGCAGCTCGGTGAGCGAGCCGTCGAACTCGCGGTTGTTCTGGATGAAGACCAGGTTCCAGATCTCCATGTAGCGCGCGCAGCCGGAGTTGACGCCGCACGGGTGCCCCGGCGGCAGGTCGCATTTGCCCGGGCCGCGGTCGTAGTGGATCTCGGAGCACGGCCCGCAGGGGCCGGTCTCGCCCATCTCCCAGAAGTTGTCCTTGGCGCCGAAGCGGAGCACGCGCGACGGCGGCAGGTCGGTGACCTTCGGCCAGAGCTGCTCCGCCTCGTGGTCGGTCTCGAAGACGGTCGCGTAGAGGCGGCTCTTGTCGAGGCCCCAGACCTTGGTCAAGAGCTCCCAGGCCCAGGCGATCGCGTCCGGCTTGTAGTAGTCCCCGAACGACCAGTTGCCGAGCATCTCGAAGAAGGTCTGGTGGTAGATGTCGCGCCCGACGTCCTCGAGGTCGTTGTGCTTGCCCGAGATGCGCAGGCACTTCTGCACGTCGGCGACGCGCGGCGCGGGCGGGCGCTCCGTGCCGAGAAAGACGTTCTTGAACGGGACCATGCCCGCATTGGTGAACAGCAGCGAGGGGTCGCTCTCGGGCACGATCCGCGCGCTCGGCACGATCAGGTGGTCATGCCGGCGGAAGAACTCGAGAAATCCCTGTCGGACGTCGGCTCCGGTCATCCCGGAAAACGCTAGCAGAGGGCTTTCCGCCTTTCGACAGCGTTCTCCGGCCGTGCACTCATCGGCAGCGTCTCGCGCGCGTCAATCCACGTAGCCGAGGGCGCGGAGCTTCTGCATGGTCGGGTCGTCGACCTCGACCCGCACGGGTTCCTCGCTGCCCAGCTCGCCGAGCGTCTCGGCGTTCGCCGCGAGGTAGCGGTCGACCAGCTCCTGTCCGGCCGCGAGAGCGCCGGCATCGCTCGCCCCGCTCCGCTCACGGGGATCGACGGCGAGGTCGTACCGGGTGACGACGCGCGGCCCCTCGGAGACCCACTTCCAGTCGTGCTGGCGGACGATCACGTCGCGCCCCCCGCCGGAGCGCATCTTCTCGACGTACGCCGGCCGATCGTCGAAGCGGGCGTCCTCCGGGCTCGCGAGCAGCGGCACGAGGCTGGTCCCTTGCATGACGGGCGAGGCCGGCAGGCCGGCCAGCTCGAGGATCGTCGACGGGACGTCGACGAGCGAGGCGAGCGATCGGACGCGCACGCCCGCGGGCACGCGTCCGGGCGCGCGGATGAGCAGCGGGATGCGCAGCACGGGCTCGATCACGTACCAGCCGTGACCGAGCATCCCGTGCTCGCCGAGCGCCTCGCCGTGGTCCGCCGTGACGACCATCACCGTGTCGTCGCGCCGGCCGAGCTCGTCGAGCGCCGCGAGAAGGCGAGCGATCTGCGCGTCGGTGTAGAGCAGGTCGCCGGCGTAGCCGAGACGCGCCCGCACGTGCGCCGGCGCGGCGGGCCGCGCCGACGTCTCGCTGCCGTTCGCGTGCTGCGCGGCGAACACGTCGTACGCGGGCGGCGGCTCGTAGGGGTCGTGCATCTGGTAGGTGTGCAGGAACAGGAAGAAGCGCTCCGCGCCGTGCGTCCCGAGCCAGTCGATCGCGGAGTCGACCACCTCGGCGACGTGCCCGCGCGTGCCGATGCCAGGCGAAACGTACTCGCGATACGTGCGGAAGCCGCGCAGGAAGCCGCTGCCGGCCGCGAGCATCGCGTCCTCGGTCACCGCCGCCGTGTCGTAGCCGTGCGCGGCGAAGAGCGTCGACAGCAGGACGTGGCCCTGCCGAAGAGCCTGGCCCGGCGCGTACACGCCGTGCACCGCGGGATAGAGCCCGGTCATCAGCGTCATGTGCGACGCGGTCGTCGACGGATAGGTCGTGTAGGCGCGCTCGAAGAGCGCGCCCTCGGCGGCGAAGCGGTCGAGGTTGGGGCTCGTCGCCAGCTCCTGGCCGTACGCGCCGAGGAAGTCGGCCCGCAAGGTGTCGAGCGAGATCAGGATCACGTTGCGCGTCTCGCGCCGGGGCCGCCGGGCGAAGACGGTCGGGACGCTCCACACCGGCAGGGCCACGGCCGACGCGGCGTCCCGCCCGACGCGCGGGAGGGCGCGCGTCCGCAGCTCGATGCGGACTTCCCGACCGGCGAGGTGCTCGAGCGAGACGCGGTAGTCGGACCAGGCGAACGAGCGCTCGTCGGCCGGATCGAGCACCTCGTCGAGCAGGACGCGCTCGCCGTCGTCCGCGTGCGCGACCACGCGGAAGGCGACCGGGTCGCTCGCCGCACCCGCCGAGTACGGATCGAGCCCGAAGGCGCCGGCCAGCACCGCGCCCGGCTCGATGGTGATCGGCTTCATCTCGTGGCTGCGATCGGGCGGCGGGACGGGCCGCGCGTCGGCGCGGAGGAGGACCTTGGTCGCGTCGGTCGCGGGCGGCAGCTCGAAGTCGAGGGTGACGACGCGGTCGACCGGCGTGACGGCGACCGACGGCAGGCGGCGGAAGCCCTCCTGGCGAGACCTCTGAAAGCTCCGCGTCACGACCAGCCGACGCCGCGCGAAGAAGGGACCGACGCGAAACCTCTGGCGCAGCACGCCGTCGACCAGCTCGGGAGCTCCGTCGGGCCTGACGGCGCGCACCGCCACGGCCTCGACGCCCGGGCGGTACTCGCGGCCGACGAGCGCACCGTCTCCGGACAGAACGGAGAGCGACCGCGGGCCGGCCGGGTCGGCGAGCGCCGCGACCACCTGGTACGGAGGCTCGTCCAGCACGCAGCCGAGGCACGTCGCCGAAACCAGCACGACGAGCATCGCCCGCCCCACCCGACGCGCCGGGCTGCTCGCGACGGTGGCCGCGGGCTTCACGTCGCTTGCTCGTATGCGTGCCCACGCCGCGCGGCAATCCCGCGCGCGGCGACCGGTCGGTCCGGGCGGCGTTCCGGTCGGGTCGGTGCCCGACCGATCGCACATCGGTTGCTAGACTGCGCGTTCTAGAATAAATATTCTAAATCCATGGCGGCAACCGACCCGGCCCGGTTCGGCGGCGCGGCCCGCGCCAGCTCCCGCGAGCGCACGCGCGCACGCCTGCTCGCGGTCGGCCGCCGCGTGTTCGCGCGCAAGGGGCACGCCGGCGCCAACCTCAAGGAGGACATCCTGGTCCCGGCGCGCGTCTCGGTCGGCTCGTTCTACCACCAGTTCCGCGACAAGACGGACCTCCTGCTCGCCATCCTCGAGGAGCACTCGCGCACCTTCCTGGCGATGATCCAGGAAGCGCACCGGCCGCGCGCCGAGAGCGAGCCGGGGGAGATCGCGCGCCACTCCTTCGAGACCGTGTTCCGCATCGCCGAGCAGAGCGACGACCTGTTCCGCATCATGGTGCGCGAGCGCGAGAGCGAGGACCCGCGCGTGCGCGCGTACCTGCGCGACAACCATCGCCGCTGGATCGAGAGCCTCGCGGCGGACTACCAGCGTGCCGGGGTCGCGCCGCCGGGCGGTAACGAGGTCCTGCAGCTCGCCGCGGAGCTGATCACCGCGACCACGCTCGGCACCGTTCTCAACTACCTCGACCGTCCGCCGCGGGAGCGCGAGAAGCAGCGCGCGCGGCTGATCGACGGCCTGGTGCGCTTCACCATCGGCGGCCTCGTGGCGCTGACGACGCGCGATCGGAAAGGAGACCTCTAGCCATGCAATTCGGCATCTTCTACGAGCACCAGCTGCCGCGCCCCTGGGGCGAGGGCGCCGAGCTCAAGCTGTTCCAGGACGCGCTCGATCAGGTCGAGCTCGCCGACCGGCTCGGGATCGACTACGCGTGGGAGGTCGAGCACCACTTCCTCGAGGAGTACTCGCACTCCTCGGCCCCGGAGGTGTTCCTCGCCGCGTGCAGCCAGCGGACGAAGAGCATCCGTCTCGGTCACGGCATCACGCTGATGCCGCCGGGCTACAACCACCCCGCGCGCGTCGCCGAGCGCATCGCCACGCTCGACCTGGTGAGCAACGGCCGCGTCGAGTGGGGCACGGGCGAGTCGAGCGCGCGGCTCGAGCTCGAGGGCTTCGGCGTCGACCCGATGCTGAAGCGCGAGATGTGGGAGGAGACGGTGCGCGAGACGGCGAAGATGATCGCCGCGAACCCGTACCCGGGCTTCAAGGGCAAGTACTTCTCGATGCCGCACCGCAACGTCGTGCCCAAGCCGGTGCAGCGGCCGCATCCGCCGCTCTGGGTCGCCTGCTCGAACCGCACCACGATCCGCCTGGCCGCGAAGCTCGGCATCGGTGCGCTGACCTTCGCCTTCATCGACCCGAGCGAGGCCAAGTACTGGGTCGAGGAGTACTACGAGACGTTCAGGAAGGAGTGCGAGCCGATCGGCCAGGCCGTCAACCCGAACGTCGCCATGGTGACCGGCTTCATGTGCCACGAGGACTCCGAGACGGCGCTCCACCGCGGCCTCGAGGGCTTCCAGTTCTTCGGCTACGCGCTCGCGCACTACTACATCACCGGCACGCACGTGCCGGGACGCTTCAACGTCTGGGACGACTTCAAGAGGAAGGGCAACCAGATCTTCGCGCCGACCGGCGGCATCGGCAACGTCGAGCAGGTGCGCGAGAACCTCGAGAAGTTCGAGGCGATGGGCGTCGACCAGGTGATCTTCATCCAGCAGGGCGGCAACAACCGCCACGAGCACATCTGCGAGTCGCTCGAGCTGTTCGCGAAGCGCATCCAGCCGGACTTCAAGGCGCGTCACGACGCGCGCGCTCGTCGCAAGGCCGAGGAGCTCGCCCCCTACGTCGAGAAGGCGATGGCGAAGATCCCGAGGATCGAGCAGCTCGACCCGGTGCCCGAGGTCGATTCGTACCCGGTGATGATGCAGAAGATGCACCAGCCGGTCGACGAGAACACGATCGGCAAGCGCCTCGAGGCGACGGTCGGCGCGGTGGGCAGCTGAGGTCGCTTCCCCGTCACTGCACGTAGCCGAGCGCTCGTAGCGCGCGTCGGCTGCGTTCGTCGTCGGCGGACGATCGGGCGGCGGGCCGGGCGGCGTCCGC
>JBFMAS010000764.1:0-7575 GCA_040755575.1 Thermodesulfobacteriota bacterium | reverse complement strand
CGGCCGCGCTGCCCGGCGGCTCGTCCGCGTTCGGCGGCGGCGACGGCCCGTGCACCGAGGGGGTCGCGCGCGACGACGCGCGGCCGCACGTGCTGCTGCTGTCGGTCGACACCCTGCGCGCCGACGTCGCGCGCACGATGCGCTCCTACCAGCGCATCGCGCGGATGGGGCTCGAGTTCACGAGCCACGTGTCGCCGGCGCCGTGGACTCTTCCCGCGATGGCGTCGCTCCTCACCGGGCGGCCGCCCGGGCGCCACGGCGCCGGACGCAGCCGCTCGTCACGCTCGGTGATCGCCAAGACCCCGCTCGCGCGTGGCGTGTCGACGATCGCGGGCGAGCTCGGCGCGCACGGCTACCGCACGCACGCCGTCGTGACGAACCCGTTCCTCACGTCGTCGTACGGCATCGACCGCGGCTTCTGCACCTTCGACAACGTGAGCATGCGCGGCGAGGCGGTGCGTGGCCTGTCGCAGAGCACCGTGCTGCGCCTCGCGCGGCGGATCGCGCCGGGGCTCGAGCCATCGGATCGCGCGGACGTCGTGCGTCGGGAGGCCGAGCGCTGGATCCAAGCCCATGCCGGGCGTCCCTTCTTCCTCTGGGTTCACTTCCTCGACCCGCACGCGCCGTACGGCGACCGCGACGGCTCGTCGACCAGCCTCGCCTTCGACCTGGTGGCGCTGCAGGATCGCCGCGGCATCGGCGAGCCCTTCTCGGCGATGGCCCTGCTGCGCTCGGGAGAGTACCGGCCGGGCGCGGCCGAGCGGCGGAAGATCGTCGAGCTCTATCGCTCCGACGTCGCCTTCGTCGACGAGCAGATCTCGCTGCTGCTCGACTTCCTCGAGCGCCACCGCCTGCTCGCCCGCACGGCGATCGTCCTGACGGCGGATCACGGCGAGGAGTTCTGGGATCACGGCGGCGTCGAGCACGGGCACACGCTCTACGACGAGGTGGTGCGGGTGCCGCTCGTGCTCTACGCGCCGGGCCGTGAGCCGCTCCGTCGCCCGCGCACGGATCTCACGACCGCGATCGACGTCGCACCGACGATCGCCGCCCTGACGGGCACCGACCCGCGCGCCTTCGCGGGCGACGACCTGCTGGCGAGCCCGCCGAGCGCCCCTGCGCGCGAGCGCGCGGTGCGGCTCGGCTGCCTGCTCTTCGGCGACGAGTGGACGGGCGTCCGCACCGCGCACGCCAAGTACATGCGCGGCGAGCACGGCGAGGAGCGCTTCTACGACCTCGCGGCGGACCCCGGGGAGCTCGTCAACCGGGTCGCGACCGACCCGCCGGCGTTGCTCGCGCTGCGTCGCAGCGCCGACGCGGCCGCGGACCGTCTGGCGTCGTCGGCGCGCCGCGGGCGGCGGGAGTAGAAAGTGGCCAGGGGGTGAATCGAACACCCGACACGCAAATTTTCAGTCTGCTGCTCTGCCAACTGAGCTACCTGGCCAGACCGGGTGGTGACGAACTTCACCTGGCTAACGAACCCACCCGCGGGAGTCAACGCGCGCGGGCGTGCCGCGCCCGCGTCCTACCTCTCCAGCCGCTCCGCCGCCCGCTCGACCCAGTCGATCATGTCGACCTCGAGGTGCTTGCCGTAGAGCGCCGCGATCTCCTGCACGCCCGTCGGGCTCGTGACGTTGACCTCCGTCAAGTAGTCGCCGATCACGTCGAGCCCGACGAAGACCAGGCCGTCCTCGCGCAGCTTCGGGCCGACGCGCGCGCAGATCTCGAGGTCGCGCGCGCTCATCTCGAACGCGACCGCCGAGCCGCCGACGTGCAGGTTGGAGCGCGTCTCCTCCTCGCTCGGGACGCGCAGCACGGCGCCGCGCGGCTCGCCGTCGATCAGGATGATGCGCTTGTCTCCCTGGCGCACCTCGGGCAGGTAGCGCTGCGCCATCACGCGACGGCGGCTGTCGTCGGTCGCGAACTCGAGGATCGAGTTGAGGTTGCGGTCCGTGCGGTAGAGGTGGAAGACGCCGGTCCCGCCCGCGCGGTCGAGCGGCTTGATGACCATCTCGCCGCCCATGTCGAGCAGGAACTCCTTCAGCCGGCGGACGTCGCTCGTCACCAGGCTGTCGGGGATCACCTCCGGGAAGTGCAGGGCGTAGAGCTTCTCGTTCGCCTCGCGCAGCCCGCGCGGGTCGTTGATCACCAGCGTGCGGCGCCGGTCGACCATCGACGCGATGTGCGTGTCGAAGAAGAAGTCCATGTCGAAGGGCGGGTCCTTGCGCAGGAACACGGCGTCGAACCAGGTGAGCGGCTCGCGGCGCGCGTCGCCGAGCGTGAAGTGGTCGTCCTGCTTGCGCCGCACCGACACCGAGCGGAACGACGCCTCGGGCACGCCCCGCAGCAGCGCCATGTCGCGCGGCTCGATGTAGAAGATCTCGTGTCCGCGCGACTGCGCCTCGAGCAGGAAGACGAAGGTCGTGTCCTTGTCGACGTTGATCACCGGCAGCGGGTCCATGACGAACCCGAGCCGCAGCCGCCGCCCGCTCAAGCGCCACCCCGCGCGCGCACGACCACGGTGCCGGCGACGAGGTCGTGCAGCGCCCGCCGCGACGGCGCGAGCGCCAGCAGGAAGCCCGCGCCGAGCGTCAGCAGCGACAGCCCGTAGCCGGCGGTGCGGACGATGCTGCGCGCGATGCCGATCGGCTGCCGGTCGCGTCCCACGACGCGGATGCCGAGCGCCGCCTTGCCGAGCGTCTGCCCCGAGCGGGCATGCAGCACCGAGAAGTAGCCGATGGTCAGGGTCGTCGAGCCGGCTGACAGGAGCGCGGCCACGAGATCCGCCGCGTCGCCGACGCGGGCGCCCGACAGGCGCTCGGCCGTGACCACGGCCGAGGTGGCGAGCGCGAACAGCACGACGTCGAGCAGCCCGAGGAGCACGAGGTCGGCCAGCAGCGCGACGGCGCGGCGCACGAAGCCCGCGCGGCGCTCCTCGGCGTCCGTCGCGAGCGGGGCGGCGACGAACGGCGGAGAGGTCACGGTGGGATCGTCCTGCAGCGGCTGCGAGACGAACGACGGCTCGCCGCGCCCGTGGCGGTGCGGCGCGGCGTCGGCGTGATGCGCGCCGGCGTGCTCCTCGTCGTCGCGCAGCCGGGGCGCGTCCGCCTCGTAGACGAGGCCGTCGTCCTCCTCGAGCTCCGGATGCGGCGTGCCGTTCAGGTGGCCGGACGACGGCCGGGCGCCACAGGCCTCGCACGCCTCGGTGGCGCGGCGCATGGGCGCGCCACACTCGACGCAGTTCACCATGCGCAAGTCATTCCAGATGCGGTCCGCGAACGCCAGTTGCCGCGCCACGCCGCGCGCCGGCTCAGCCTTCCCGGGACAGCGCCGCGGCCGCGGCGAGACCCGCGATGGCGGCGGTCTCGAAGCGCAGGGTCGTGCGCCCGAGGCGCACCGCCTCGGCGCCGCGCGCGAGCAGCTCCGCCGCCTCGCCCTCGCTGAGCCCGCCCTCGGGGCCGACCACGATCGCGAGCGGCGGATCCTGCGCTCGCCTGGCCGCGAGCGCCGGCGACCCGCCCGCGGGTGCGCCGCTCGGCGCCAGGAGCCACACCGGGTGCGAGCCCTCGAGCGCGCGCACGAGCGTCCCGAAGTCGACGCATCGCCGCACCTCCGGCTCGCGCGTCCGGCCGCACTGCTCGCACGCGGCGCGCGCGATCCGCCGCCAGCGCTCGAGGCGCGGCGGCGCCACGCCGCGCGCCTGGCTGCGCTCCGCGACGAACGGCTGTATCGCGGTCGCGCCGAGCTCGGTCGCCTTCTCGACGACCAGGTCCATGCGGGCGAGGTCGCCGAGCGCGAGCGCGAGCGTCGTCTGCGCGACGGGATCGCGGCCCGCCGGCGGCAGCTCGGCGCCGAGCGCCAGCACGACACGCTCGCGCCCGAGCTGCTCGATCACCGCCGCGCGCTCGCGCCCGGGTCCGACGATCGCGCAGACCTCGTCGCCGGGCGTCAAGCGCAGCGCACGCAGGTGCCGCGCGCCCGCGGCGTCGAGCCGCGCCCGATCGGGGTCCTGCGCGTCGAGCTCGACGAAGAAGCGGCCCTTCACCGCTCGCGGCTCCGCCTGGCTCCGCGCCTGCGCGGCCCGGGCCGCGCCGGCTCTGCTCCGTCGCGGACCAGCGTCAGCGTGCTCCAGGTCGCGCGGCACTCCCGCTTCACGAGCGCGAAGCCGGCGCGGCCGAGCGCCTGCCTCACCCCCGCCTCCTGCGAGGCGAGGAGCCCCGAGACGACGAGCGTGCCGCCGGCCCGCACGCGCGCGGCGAGCTCGGGAGCGAGCTCGCTCAGCAGTCCCGCGTACAGGTTCGCCACCACCAGGTCGTAGCGCCCTCGCGCGCCGGCGAGCGAGGCGACGACGCGCACGTCCGGGAAGCCGTTCGCGGCGGCGCAGGCGAGGGTCGCGGCGCGCGCGGCAGGATCGGTGTCGACCGCGAGCACCTGCGCCACGCCGAGCGCCCGCATCGCGACGGCGAGGATCCCGGTGCCGCTGCCGACGTCGAGCCCGCGCCGCGGCGGCTCGCCGGCGCACGCGCGCTCGATCGCCACCAGGCAGCCGCGCGTCGTCGCGTGGTGGCCCGTGCCGAACGCCTGCGCCGGATCGACGCGGAGCACGATGCGTCCCGCCGCGAGCGCCGCGAGCTCGCGCTTCGTGCTCCACGAGGGAGCGATCAGGAGCCGGCGCCCGACCCGAAGCGGCGGGAAGTGCCGGCGCCACGAGCGGTCGTAGCGCGGCGGGCGGAACGGCTCGAGGCGGATCGCGCGCCGGCGCGCGGCGGGGAACTCGGCGGCGAGCGCGTCGAGCGTCGCGCGCAGCTCGGCCTCGATGCGCTGCGGGTCGAGGCGGGGCGGGAAGTAGGCGGTGAACCGCGCGGCGTCGCGCGCCGGCGGACCGCTGCCGTCGGTCGGGGCGCGGCGCAGGTCGCGCTCGTCGACGACGACGCCGGGCGCGCCGAGCTCGATGCAGCGCGCGCCGAGCGCGTCCGCGATCTCCGCCGGCACGCGTGCCGAGAACCTCGACCAGGGCTCCGCACGCGCCGGCATGGCGCGCGATGGTAGCGACCGCCGTGCGGCGTGGCGACCCGCGCGACGCGTCTGCTACCGACGCGAGCGACGATGTCCGCGTCCGGGCCCCCGAGCACCGCTTCGACGCCTGCCGCGCCGCGCGGCGGGCAAGGGGGCGACTTCGTCCGCATCGCGCACCGCGGCGCCTCCGGCGAGTGCCCCGAGAACACGCTCGTCGCCTTCCGGCGCGCCCTCGAGCAGGGCGCGATGATGATCGAGTGCGACCTGCAGCTCACCGCCGACGGCCACGTCGTCGTGTTCCACGACTGGACGCTCGAGCGCACGACGAACGGCAGCGGGGTGGTGTGCGAGCTGGCGCTCGAGGCGATCCGGCGGCTCGACGCGGGCTCGTGGCGCGACCGTCGCTTCGCGGGCGAGCCCGTGCCGACGCTCGGCGAGACGCTCGACCTCGTCCTGCCGGCGGCGGCTCTCAACCTCGAGCTCAAGAGCCGCGGCACGCGCGACGACGCGCGACGGCTCGCGCGAGCCGCCGTCGCGGCGGTCGCCGAGCGCGGTGCGCTCGACCGCGTCGTGTTCTCGTCGTTCGACCCGGTGTGCGTCGAGGCGGCGCGCGCCGAGTCCGACGACGCCCGCATCGGCATCCTGTGGGACGACCCACCGTTCGACCGGGCCTGGCAGCTCGCGGCGGCGAGCGGCGCCGTCGCGCTTCATCCGCGCGCCTCGACCGTGACGCCGGACCTGATCCGCGCCGCACACGAGCGCCGCCTCGCCGTCTACGTGTGGACCGTCAACGCCCCCGCCGACATGCTGCGCCTCGCGCGCGCCGGTGCCGACGGCCTGATGAGCGACCACCCGGAGCGGCTGCGGGACGTCGCCGGCCGGCTGCGGGATCCAGCTTGACATCCGGCTCCCGGTATCCGACCTATCCAGGTTCCTTCGAGCCGAACGGCGAAGGGGGGTGTTGGTTCTTCATGCCGGGAGTACGAGTCAAGGAAAACGAGCCCATCGAGAGCGCCATCCGGCGCTTCAAGAAGCAGTGCGAGAAGGCGGGCATCCTCTCCGAGCTGCGCAAGCGCGAGCACTACGAGAAGCCGAGCGTCAAGCGCAAGAAGAAGGCGCTGGCGGCGCGCAAGCGGGCGCTGCGCCGCGCCGTGCGCAGCCAGGGCTGATCGGCAAAGGGGCGAGCGTCGTCGCGTACGTCGGCGACGGCGCCCGCCCGAGCGCCGGAGGTCGAGTGCCTCCGGCAGACGACGGCGGATGAGCTGAAGGGACGGGATGGGCGCGATTCCCGACGCGGTGCTGGACGAGATCAAGCGGCGCACGGACCTCGCCGCGCTGATCTCGGAGCACGTCGCGCTCAAGCGCAGCGGGCGCGGCTTCCTCGGCCTGTGCCCGTTCCACCAGGAGAAGACGCCCTCGTTCCACGTCGACCCCGAGCGCGGCTTCTTCCACTGCTTCGGCTGCAACGCCGGCGGCAACGCGTTCACCTTCCTGATGCGCGTCACCGGGACGACCTTCCCCGAGGCGGTGCGCACGCTCGCCGGCCGCGCGGGCGTCGCGGTTCCCGAGACGCGTGCCTCGGGCGTGCACGACCGGCTCGCCGAGGTGAACGGGCTCGCGGCGCAGCTCTTCACCATCATCCTGCGCGAGAGCCGGCTCGGCGCGCCGGGGCGCGAGTACATGGAGCGCCGCGGCATCGATCAGGAGACCGCGCAGCGCTTCAGCCTCGGCTTCGCACCCGCGGCCGGCTGGGTCGAGAAGCTGCTCCGGCGCGACGTGACGCCGCAGGAGCTCAGGACCCTCGGCCTCGCGAGCCCGAGCCGCACCGGCCGCGGCATGTACCCGCAGTTCCGCGACCGGCTGATGTTCCCGATCCACGACCTGTCGGGCCGCGTGATCGCGTTCGGCGGCCGCGCGGTCGGCGACGTCAAGGGACCGAAGTACCTGAACTCGCCGGAGACGCCGCTCTACCGGAAGGGGCACCACCTCTACGGCCTCGACCTCGCGCGCGACGCGATCCGCGCCGAGGGCCGCATCGTGCTGGTCGAGGGCTACCTCGACGCGATCGCGCTCGCCCAGGCCGGGATCGCGAACGTCGCGGCCGTCCTCGGCACGGCGCTGACCGTCGACCAGCTGAAGCTCGCGCGCCGTTTCGCGGAGGACATCGTCATCTGCTTCGACGGCGACGAGGCCGGACGCCGCGCCGCGCTGCGCGCCTTCCCTCTGTGCGTCGACGAGGTCGACCTGTGGCCGCGCGCGGTCTTCCTGCCGTCGGGCGACGACCCGGACAGCCTGGTGCGCAAGGCCGGGCGCGATGCGCTCGCCGAGCGCGTCGCCAAGGCGACGACGCTCTTCGACTTCTACCTCGACGAGCTCGTCGGCCGCGACGCCGGCGTCGGCGAGACGGCGCGCGCCGCGGCACGGATGGCGGGGCTCCTCGCCGGGGTGCAGGACCCGATCGTGCGCGACAAGATCGTGCGCGGCGTCGCGGGACGGCTCGGCGTGTCGGACGCGGCGCTGCTCGAGGCGGCGGAGCGGAGCCGCCAGGCGGAGCAGGCG
>JBFMAS010000763.1:0-4519 GCA_040755575.1 Thermodesulfobacteriota bacterium | reverse complement strand
TCGCCTGCGCGGCGGCCTGCTCCTCCGCGCGCCGCACGGCGCGCAGCTTGTGGCGGTAGTTGTTCATCCGCGCGCGGTGCGCCGGGCTGCACGCCCCTTGATCCTTGCGCCAAGCAAAGAAGAAGCGGGCGCACCCTGGCACGGGGCAGCGCTTGACGTACCGCGCATCGGGCAATGCCTCGAGGGAGAGCAAGAGCTGCACGACTGGCCCGAACGCCAGCTCGATCCGCAAGGCGCCCGGCGGCTCGTTTTCTCGCTGGACGAGCCGCGCGCACACGGCGCCCGGCAAGATGACACGAGTCTCTCCGAATCGCGCGTGGAAGTATCGCCGAGGGGGGCCTATCGCTGGCGGCGGCGGCGCCGCGGCGTCGCGCGCCTGCTGCTCGTGGGCCTCCCGCGCCCCGACGATCGAGTCTAGGAGCCCGTACAGCGCGCGCGCGGTGTCGCGGACCTCCTCCGGCGTGCCGAGAATCACGCGCTCGCGCTCGAGGGGCACGGCCGCGACGGGAGACGGGCGCTTCGTTTCAAGGTCGCGCGCCCAACGGCGCCATTCAACGAGGTCCGCCTCGCCCGGGGGGAACAGCCCCCCGGCGCGGCGCTCGAGGTCCGCGAGCAGCGCGGCGTCAGCATCGGGGCCGGCAAGGTGCGACGGAACGGTCGGCGCCGCTACGAGGTTCGCGATCGACAGCAGCGAATCAAGGCTGCGATGAGATTTCACGTTGCCGAGTCTTACAGAAGTTCGGCCATCGTGTCCAGCAAATACTACCTGGTATCTTGCGTAGTCGTGCCGCGCGCCCTACACGCATGGGCGAGCGACCGACCTACTACGGCCGCCAGACGGGAGGGAGGGACAGGGATGGGCACTACTGAGCAGGTCGTCACGCCGCTCGCGGTCGCGGTCGCCGAGGCGGCGCGCCTCGTAGGCGTGTCTCGCAGCGCACTCTATGACTTGGTTTCGCGGGGCGAGCTGCCCACGGCCCGGATCGGGCGGCGACGCGTCGTCCTCCTCGAGGACCTGCGCGCGTGGCTGCGCGCGCAGCGCGAGGGGGCATGACCGTGCCGCCACACGCCACCATGGAGGCGGCGGGCGTGCGTGCGGCCGCCGCCGAGGACGGCGCACCGGCGGCCGGGGGGCGTGACGCGCGCGAGGCGGCGCGGGAGTACATCCGGCGCGGCTGGCGCGTCGTGCCCCTCGCCGGGCGCGCGAAGCGCCCGACGCACGACGGCTGGCCCGACCTCAGGATCGCCGAGGACGACGTCGACACGTACTTCCCGGCGCCGTCGAACGTCGGGGTGCTGCTCGGCGAGCCGTCCGGCTGGCTCGTAGACGTGGACCTCGACTGCGAGGAGACGCGCACGCTCGCCGACGCGATCCTGCCGGCGACGTCGTGTACCTTCGGCCGCGACGGCGCGCCGCGGTCGCACCGGCTGTACGTCGCGCGCGGCGCGGCGACCGTCAAGTACACGGACCCGGACGTGGCCGGCGCGGGGGCCATGCTCGTCGAGCTGCGTAGCGCCGGCGCGCAGACGATGGCGCCCGGCTCGGTCCATCCGACCGGCGAGCTCGTCGAGTGGGCCTCGGCCGGCGACCCGACCGAGATGGATGCCGAGGATCTGCGGCGCCACGGCGCGCGCCTCGCCGCTGCTGCGCTCCTCGTGCGCTGCTATCCCGGCGCGGGCGCGCGGCACGACTACGTGCTCGCTGTCGCGGGCGTGCTGGCGCGCGCGCTCGAGGAGGCGGACGCCGAGCGGATGCTGCTCGCCATCGCGCGCGCCGCAGGCGACGAGGAGGCGCACGCGCGTCGGGCGGACCTGCGCTCGACGCTACGCCGGCTCGCTGCCGAGCGGCCCGCGTCGGGCTGGCCCACCCTCGAGGGCTGGCTCGGCGCGGCGCGCACCGCGCGTGTGCGCGAGTGGCTCGGTGCGGCGGCGGAGCACTGGCAGGCCTCCGACTGGCCAGAGATGCAGCCGCTACCGGCCGAGCTGCCGCCAGTGCCCGCCATGTCGAGCGAGTTGCTGCCCGCACCATTCCGGGCGTGGCTCGATGATGCCGCCGACCGGCTGCAAGTGCCGCTCGAGATGGTCGCGACGCCTGCGCTCGTCGGATTCGCGAGCGTGGTCGGTCGCCGGCTCGGCATCCTCCCGAAGCGTCAAGACGACTGGCTCGTCGTCCCGAACTTGTGGGGGATGGTCGTCGCTCGACCTGGCTATCTGAAGTCGCCAGCGATGCGGGAGGCGGTGCGCCCTATCTCTCGCCTCGCTGCAGAGGCGGCGAAACAGCACCGCGCCGACAAAATCCTGCAGGACGCCGAGCGCGAAGTGCTCGAGACCTCGATCGCGAAGTTGAAGCGCGAGGCCGCCTCGAAGAACGGCAAGCCTGAGTTGATGCGCGACGAGATAAAGACCTTGTTGCGGAAGCTCGACGAAGCGGTCGCGATCGAGCGGCGGTACGTGACGTCCGACCCCACAACGGAGAAGCTCGGCGAGCTCCTGAACCAGAATCCTGCCGGGCTGCTCCTACTGCGCGACGAGCTGTCCGGCTGGCTGCGCAACCTCGAGAAGCCTGGCCGGGAAGGCGACCGAGAATTTTATATTGAGGCCTGGAACGGCACCGGCCGCTACGACGTCGACCGCATCGGCCGCGGCACCCTACACATAGAGGCCGTCACGGTCTCGATCTTTGGCACGATTCAGCCCGGGAAGCTGAGGCGGTACACCGCCGCCGCGACCAGCGCGGACGAGACGAGCGCCGACGACGGCATGTTGCAGCGCTTCCAGCTTGTGGCGTGGCCGGACTTCACCGGCGAGTGGACCGACGTGGACCGCTGGCCAGCCAAGGGGCCACGTGACGCGGCATACGCGATCTTCCAGGCGGCGAGCACGCTCGATCCGGAGCGGTTCGGCGCGACGTCGGATCACTCGGAGATCCCCGCCATCCGGTTCTGCGCCGACGCACAGGAGCTGTTCCGCGACTGGCGGGGTGAGCTCGAGCGGCGCCTACGGTCAGAGGAGCTGGCGTCCTGCCCGGCGTTCGAGAGCCACGTCTCGAAGTACCGGAAGCTCATGCCGGCGCTCGCGCTCGTCATCCACGTCGCCGAGTCGTTCGATCCGAATCTGTCGGTTTCGTCGGTTCACTGCGTAGGCCTTTCAGCCGCAAAGAGAGCGGCGGCGCTCGTCGACTTCTACGAGCAGCATGCTTGCCGGCTCTATGCCGACGAGCTCGGGCGAGCCCGCCCGGCGTGCGCGCTAGCGGCGAAGATCAAGGCCGGTGCCGTACGCGACGGCGACTCCGTGCGTAGTGTGCGGCGGCGCGACCTTTCGGGCCTCGATACGCAGGAGAACGTCGAGGCGGCGCTCGCGAAGTTGACCTCGCTCGGCTGGCTCCGGATCGAGCACCGCCACGCGAAAACGAAGCCCGAGCGCATGATCCGCCTGCACCCGGCGCTGCTCGAGGGGGTACATCATGGGTGAGCCGTTCCGGTCCCCGTGGCTCGACTGGGCGCCGCCCGCCGAAAAAAAGTCGGCCGAAACCCCTACACAGCGAACCGACACAACCGACAGATTCGAATCTGTCAGTTCCGTCGGTTCGTTGCCTAGGGGCGCGGGGGCACTTTTTTCCCTCCGCGTCGTCGTCGACGCCATCGAGCCCCGCCCCGGCCCCATCCGCCTGAACGCCTGGACGGTCATCCTCCACCCCGCGCGCTCGATCGCGGCCGACCTCGCTTCGCTCGAGCGCGTCGCCGCGGGGCTCGCCGAGGCCCGCCGGGCCGGCGACCGGCACGCCGTCGAGCGCTTCGAGGACGAGCGCGACGACTTGCTCGCGCGGCTCACGGCGTGCGGCGCGCGCGTGCGCGTGGTGCCGGTGTCGTGACTCGCGCAGAGATGGAGACGACGATCCGTTGGGCGCGCGACGAGCGCGTGGCCTACCTGTGGACGTGCTACGAGCCCGACGCCCGCCGCTGGCAGCGTGCCGGCATCGCCGTGCGCTACGAGCGCGGCGCGTGGTGGGCCGAGGTGCCTGCCTCTTGGGTGCGCGTTCGCCCGCCGCGTCGAAAGACCGGCGGGAAGGCGTTCGCGCCCGCGATCATCGCGGCGCCGGAGGGCACATGAGCGACGATGCGGGGTGCGGTGCGGACGCCGAGTCGATGGTCGCCGCGCTCGAGGGCGCGTGCGCGTGTGGGCTCGACGCGCGGTGCGCCGTGTGCGCCGTGTGCGCGAAGCCCTGCACGACCGAGGCGACCACGCCGCGCGAGCGCGTCGTCGCAGCCCTCGAGCGCTACGCGGCGCGCATGGAGGGACGATGAGCCCTCGAGGGCGCGTGCGGCGCGCGGGCGTGGCAGAGGCTCGCGTAGCGCGTGCGCGCTGTCGGCGGATGGTACCAGCGACGCGAAGCTCGAGCGTCGCAGGCGGGCGGAGGGTATGGGACCCACGAGCCGAGAAGGTCCCTTGCGTCGCGCGCACGGGCGCGTGGCTGGTCAGGCGGAGGTGTCGCCCTCATCCTCGCGCAGCGCGCGCAGGC
>JBFMAS010000762.1:0-4106 GCA_040755575.1 Thermodesulfobacteriota bacterium | reverse complement strand
CCTGGTCGCCGATCCGTCCGGGCCGTACCTCGGCTGGGCGAGCTCGGACGCGTCGCCGGCGTCGGTCGCGTTCGACGCGAGCGGCTCGCTGCACCCGACCGGTCAAGCAATGATCGCGCTGTGGGACTTCGGCGACGGCACGCCGGTCGTCCAGGCGAGCGCCGGCACGCCGGTGTCGCACGCGTACGCGGCGCCCGGCACGTACACGGTGACGCTGGTCGTGAGCGACGGCGAGCACGACTCGCCGCCCGCGGTCACGACGGCCGAGATCGCGGCGGCGCGCGCGCCGTCCTTGACGCTCGCGCCGGCGTGCGGCTCTCCGGGCTCGACGCCGAGCGCGACGGTCGACGGCTACGCGCTCGTGCCGCCGGCCGCCGGGTGGAATCTCGCCGACGGCGCGCTGCCCGGCGTGCGCTCGGCGCATCCGGCGGACGACGTGCGCGTCCGCGTCGTCGGCCCGGATGGCTCGTCGAGCGAAGAGATGGTGCCGATCGACGCGTTCGCCGCGTCGGCGTCGGAGATCGAGCTCTCGACGCGCTTCGCGGTCGGGATCCCAAGCAATGCCGCGCCCGGCACGTACGCCGTCTCGCTGCCCGAGGAGGCCGGCGTCGCCGGCGTCTCGGCCACGTTCACGGTGCCCTGTCCGCCGCTCGACAACGAGCCGCCGCACGCCGCCGTCGGCGGGCCCTACGAGGGCAGCGTCGGCCTGCCGGTGCCCTTCGACGGCCTCGACAGCAGCGACCCCGAGGGCGCGCCGCTGACGTACCAGTGGTACTTCGAGGACGGCGGCACGGCGACCGGTCCGCTGCCGGCGCACGCGTTCGCCGCGCCGGGCACGTACTGGGTGCTGCTGGTGGTGAGCGACGGCGAGCTCGACTCGCCGACGTCGGTCGACACGGGCAGCTACACGACGGTGACGATCACCGAGGAGCCGCCGACCGGTCCGTGCGGCGCGGTGCCCGCCGGCGCGACGTACGACTCGCTCGCCTGCCGCCTGCTGGCGGCGCGCACGACGACGCTCGAGTCGGTCGGCGCGAGCCGGATGCGGAACCGCATGGTGCGTCAGCTCGACACGGCGCGGAAGCGGCTCGCGGAGTCGCGCGGCTTCTGCTCAGGCGGCGGCAACCCGCGCCTCGCGAAGCCGCGGCTGAAGCGCGTGCGGCCGTGGATCGACTCGTTCCGCCGCGAGCTGCGCAGCGTGCAGGCGCGGACGCTCGTCCCGCAGGCGATCCGCGCGGCGCTGCTGCAGGAGGCGACGGCACTGCGCACGCACGTGAACGCGCTGTCGCGCGCGCTCGCCTGCCCGGACGACGCGCAAGCGCCCTGACAGAGCGCCGGCACGCGCGCCCGCGGCACCGGCCGGCGGTCCCGCGGGCGCGTCTGCGCCGTTACGTGCGCGCGCGGCGGATGCGACGTTCCAGCGTACGACGTGCTACGCGTCGAGCGTCGTGAAGCCGCCGTCGAGCCGGCTCATGCGCTTCCCGAGCGCGGTCGCGCGCGATCCCGCCGTCGACCGCTGGATGCAGGCGCATCCGGGGCCGCTGGGCGCGATCGCCCGGCGCTGGCTCGAGGTCATGCGCGCCTGCGGGGACGACGTCCGAGAGCTGCTGCACGACGGCCAGCCGACCGCGTGCGTCGGCGACGCGGCGTTTGCCTACGTCGATGCCTTCACCTCGCACGTCAACGTCGGGTTCTTTCGCGGCGCAGAGCTGGCCGATCCCGAGCGCCTCCTCGAAGGGACCGGCAAGCTCATGCGCCACGTGAAGCTCCGGCCGCAGCGGCCCGTCGACGCGGCGGCCCTGACGAGGCTCATCGAGCACGCATACGTCGACATCGCGCAGCGCCTCGGAGCAGAGTAGGCGGCATCGACCTGCAACTGAGAGGTTGCACATGGTCGCGCCCCACGGCATAGTGCAACCAGGAGGTTGCACATGAGCTCACCCGACAAGATCGAGAAGGAAGTGACGCTGCGTGCGCCGGTCTCTCGCGTGTGGCGGGCGCTCACCGACGCCGAGGAGTTCGGGGCCTGGTTCGGCGTCAAGCTCGACGGCCCGTTCGTCGCCGGCAAGGCGGTGCGCGGCACGTTCCAGGGAGAGGTCGACGAAGAGGCGATCCTCGCCTACCAGCGGCAGCTCGGCCTACCGCCGTCGAAGGTGAAGATCCCCGACGAGAACGTCGTGTTCTGCACCGTCGAGCGGCTCGAGCCCGAGCGCTACTTCAGCTTCCGCTGGATCCCCTACGGCATCGACGCGGAAGCCGATCCGGAGCGCGAGCCGACGACGCTGGTCGAGTTCCGGCTCGCACCGGTGCCGGAGGGCACCCGGCTGACGATCGTCGAGTCGGGCTTCGAGCGCGTCCCTGCTCACCGGCGCGAGCGCGCGTTTCGCATGAACGAGGGCGGCTGGGAAGCGCAAGCGAGCAATGTCGCGCGGTACGTCGAGCGCGCGTGACCGGGCCGTCGCCGACGTCTTCTTCGCGCTCGGCGACGGGACCCGGCTGTCGGTCGTCGAGAAGCTCGGCGCCGCCGGCGCGCTGTCGGCGACCGGGCTCTCCGGGGGCGCGCGCGTCAGCCGGCAGGCCATCGTCAAGCACCTGCGCGTGCTCGAGGACGCCGGGCTGGTCTCGCACGAGAGACGCGGGCGCGAGGTGCTGTACGCGCTCGTACCGCAGCGGCTCGACGACGCCCGCACGTTCCTCGACTCGGTGTCGTCGAGCTGGGACCGGGCGCTCGAGCGCCTGCGCCGCCTGGTCGAGGAGTAGGCCGCTCGCGGACGCGCGCGGAGCCCGAAGCGGCGATCCGGCTCTTCTCAGGGCGCCGGCGCGGCCGGCGCGACCCGCGTCCAGAGATCCGTGAGCTCGATCGTGTCGAAGAACGCAATGGCGCGCACGATCCGGTCGTCGCGCATCTCGAGGTACCACGTGTAGGTGTTGCGGTACGGCTTGCCGTCGCGCGCCGTGCCCTCGGCGTCGAACAGCGCGATCACCATGTCGCCGTCGGCGTACAGCGCGCGCACCGACGGCACCAGCCGCTGCGCCATGCGCGCGTTGAACGGGACGATCACGGCGTCGAGGAAGTCCTGCTTCGTCGCGTAGGTCCGCGACACCGGCGAGCTGCCGACGATCGTCCATTGCGCGTCCGGCGCGAGCAGGTCGAAGACGTTGCCCGTGCCGTCGCGCCAGCGCGCGAACGCCGCGCCAACGGTCTCCTTGTTGCGATCCTGCACAGTGGTGCGTCCTTCCACCATCGATGCCTCCGTGACCGTCGCCGATGCGAGCAGCAGGGCTCCGCCGAGCATCGCCACGACGTCAAGCATACACGATGACGGCGCGTCCGATCACGTCGCCCGCGCCGAGCCGGGTCAGCACCTCGTTCACGTCGTCGAGCCGCACGCGCTCGATCTGGTGCTGCACGCGCCCGCCCTTCACCAGCTCGACGACCTCGCGCAGGTCGTCCTGGTTGCCCCAGAACGATCCGAAGTACGAGAACTCGCGCGCGACGAACGGGAACAGCGGGACGTCGATGCGGTTGCCGACGAGCCCGACCGAGACCACGGCGCCCTCGGTGGCGAGCAGTCCGAAGCTCAGGCGGATCGACTCCTCGGCGCCCGCGCACTCGATCACGCCGTCGAGCTCGCGGTGGCCGGTCAGCTCCTCGAGCTGCGCGCGCACGTCCTCGGTGCCGCGGCCGCGCGTGTTGATCACGTGATCGGCACCGTGCCGCTTCGCGACCTCGAGCTTGTCGTCGTTGCGTGCGAACGCGACCACGGTCGCGCCGCCGCCGAGCAGCTTCGCGTACTGCACCGCGTAGGCCCCGAGCCCACCGACGCCCATCACGGCGACCACCCGCCCCGGGCCGAGCACACCCGCTCGCGCGAGCTTCTTGACGCCGCGGTACGGCGTCAGGCCGGCGTCCGTCATGGGCGCCAGCACGTCGGGCGTGGCCTTCGGGTCGTCGACCCGGATCACGTGCTTGTACGGCACCGGCAGGTACTCCTGGTAGCCGCCGTGCAGCCCGAAGCCGGCCCAGTGCCCGGCACCGCAGATCTGCTGGTTGCCGCGGCGGCACTGCCGGCAGGTCTCGTCGCCCCAGCCGCCGTCGACGACGA
>JBFMAS010000761.1:0-15064 GCA_040755575.1 Thermodesulfobacteriota bacterium | reverse complement strand
GGTAGGCTTGCTGGATCGCGACCGCGACCTCCGCTTCCGATCGCTGGTAGAGGTCCTGAACCTTGAGCTGCTGGTGCTCCGCGAGCTGCCCGAGGCGCTCCGGCGTTCGGAGGGCCTCGAGCGCGAAACGCCGCACCATGCGTTGGCGCATCCCGTCGCGCAGCGCCTCGTCGGCGACCAGGAAGACGAGGTTGTTCTGGAGCTGGCGGAAGAGCCCCTGGCTGCCGTGCTGGCGGAAGATCTTCTCGACCAGCGGCGGGATGCGCAGCGCCTCGCCCCGCACCGTTTCCGCGTCCGCCGAGAGCAGGACGAGCCGCGGCCGGCCGTCGCCGACGTCATCGTCCACGTCGTACGGCCCACCCGCGAAGGGAACGAGCTCCAGCGTGGGGCCGGTGAAGATCGAGCGGATGCGGTCGCGAAGCTGCGCGCGCACCTCGTCGGCGTCGACCTGGTCCTCTTGGCGCCTGATGATCTGCGTTAGGTTCGCCTCGGTCAGGAACCGCAGCGGGGCAGCCGGCCGATCGTCGAGATACGCGGAGCCTTCGACGAACTTCTGCCGTGCGTGATTGACGAACCCGAGCTCGAGCCCCGGCGCGAGGATCGCGTAGCGCAACTCCTCGGGCGTCGCGCCTTTTAGGTGCTCGTTGAACGCGAAGCTGTGCCACAGGATCGTTCGCGCGACGTAGGACGCATAGGGCGGCAAGCCCGCGTAGTCGGTCGCGTCGAGGTGCTGCGCGAACGACTTCGTGCCCGCTGCGGCGGCGACGTCGTTGCGGATCGCCGGATCGAAGGCGGAGAGCTCGAGCCGTGTCACGATCTCGCCGTGCGTCGGCTCGAACGACGGGTCGAGATGATGGACGTGCACCGCGTACGTCTCGGCCGGCCGTTGCTCCCAGAGTCGCGCGACTCCCTGCGCCATCAGGCGAAGCATGCCGCGCACGCGCTGGAAATTGGCGAGGGTCGCAAGCTTGTCGGTCAGCACGCCCATCAGGGCCGGGTGGAGCGGGTAGCTCCGCTCCAGGTCCGCGGTGCGGTCCTCGTCCTTGCGGAGCGGCGGGAGATCGGCGGCGTGCGTCGTCCAGAGAACCCGGTACGCCCCGATCACCTCCCGCGCACCGTCGTGGTCGACCTGCGCGAAGAGTCTCCTACGGAGGACCTGCGCGGTCTCCTGCTCGGTCGTCGGATCGAGGAGCGTCGCCTTGCGCGCGGCGATCTTCTCCGCCTCCTCGAGCCGGCGCGCGATCTCCTCGTTCTCGGCGGAGTACGCGTCGAGCGCGAGGCCGCCCTTGCCGATCGCCAGCGTGAACACGAGCGCCACGCCCGGCGAGCTCTCGACCGCCTTGAACAGGCTCGTCAAGAACGGGGCGAGCTGGTCGGCCTCCGGGCGCCCGCGGACCTTGCGCAGGTAGATGGATAGCTCGTCGAGCAGAATCAGCGCAGCCTTGCCGGCGAAGAGCTCGCGCAGGGTGTCCGCTCCCGGCGCCACGCGCTCGGCGTCGCTCCGTGCAAGCAACCGAAAGCCCGCCTTGCGGCCGATCGCGTAGGCGAGCTCGCCCCACGGCGTGTGAGCGCGGACGCCTTCGCCGAGCGCGCGCCCGTTCACGGGGTCGGCGTTCTCGCCATCGAAGGCGGCGACAGCCACTGCGGAGCCGGGAAGTACCGTTCGCTCGACGAACTCTTCGATGCTCGGGATGTTGATCCCGTTTTGCGCAACGTGCGCGAGCGCGATCAGTGCGTGCGTCTTGCCGCCGCCGTACTGGGTATCTAGGCGGAAGATCGAGGCCGCCTCGCCACCCTTTCCCGAGACGCGGAGACAGACGCTGCGCAGGAGCGCGCGCAGACCCTGCGTCGGGTGCGTGTTGGCGAAGAACGTCGCCGGATCCTGATACTCGGGGGGCGCCTTGCCGTTCAGCACCTGCGCGAGATCGGCTGCGAACTCGGAGTCCTTGACGGTGCCACGGCGAACGTCGTCGCGAGGGGTGCAGAGATCGAAGATCGTGTTCATGCGTGCGCGATCAGCTTTTGACGCCGACGACGCCGTTTATCAACCTACAGCGACCAGATCACGCGGTCGCGCGAGGGTGGCTCGTAGGTGCAGAACAGCCCCGTGCGGACGGCGATGCGCAGGTGCTCCGCGAGGCGCGCGTCCTGCTCGCCGACGCGGTCGATCGCGTACTTGATCGCGCGCGTCACCGCGAGGCGCGCGCGCTCGTGCGCCGAGCCCGCGCGGCGCGCGCGTCCGTCGATGCCGTAGCCGCGCGCGAGCTCGCCCTCGAGGAAGCCGATCTCCTCCTCGAGCCGGTCGCTGCGGCCGTGGTCGTTCGCCGCGCTCGCCTCGTCGAGCTCCGCGCGGGCCTGGCGCAGCCGCGCGGTGTACTGGGCACGCGCCCGCGCGTCGAGCTGCTCGCCCGCGTCGCCGAGGGCGGCGTGCTGCGCGCCGCCGTTGCGCCGCCCGGCGTACGCCGCGGCGACCAGGTCGGCGACGTGCACCTCGCGCGCCGGCTCGGCGAGGAGCCGCGCCAGGTGCGCGAGACCGACCATGTGCCGGACGCGCGTCACGCGCCCCTCGAAGGCGAGCGTCCACACGGCGCCCTCGCGGCGGAACGTCCCCGCGCGCGGCGCCGGCTCCACGCGCGGGGGCTGGTCGTGCGCCGCGTGCTCGGGCGTGCCCGAGGAAGCGCGCGTCTCCTCGATCCAGCGCACGAGCAGCGCCATGCCGAGCGGCCGCGCGATCGCACCCGCGGCGTCGAGCAGCGCTGCGGCGCGCTCGCGGTCGCCCGGCGCGCCGCGCCGCAGCAGCATCCCCGCCCAGCCGTGCCGGACGTGCGCCTGCCAGGGGAGCGCGCGCATGCGCTCGGCGAGCGCGAGGGCGTCCGCGAAGTGCCCCTCCGCCTCCGCGAAGCGGCCGAGCAGCGCGGCGAGCGCGCCGAGGCGCTCGTCGACCAGGCCGACCAGCACCACCAGCGGCCGCGCGATCGCGACGCGGCCCGCGTACGGACGCAGCAGGTCGTAGAGCAGCGCGGCGCGGCGCTCGTCGCCGAGCCGCGAGCTGCCGCCCGCCTCCGACACCTCGTAGGCGGGCGCCGCGAACTCGAGGAGGCCGGCTGCGGGCGCGCACACGACCGAGCCGGCGCGCACCATCGCGTGCTGCAGGACGCCGTGCGCGTCCGCGCCGCACGGCACCGACGGCTTCGGCCCGCGCTTCGCGTTCTGACGCCGCGCCAGCGCGCGGTCCGCGCTGCGCAGGTTGTTGATGATCCGCTTCACCAGCGAGCGGAGCTTCCTGTCGTCGGTCGCGGCGAGCGCGTCGTCGACGAGAGAGCGCGCGCGGTCCGCCGGCCGCGTGACGTTCGCGGGCAGCTCGCCCTCGAGGCAGCACGCGGGCGGCATCCCGCCGTCGAGCAGGCAGGCGACGCCGTCGAGTCCCCGGCGCGGGGCAGCGCGGCACCTCGATCTCGACGATGCCGCCGGGCTCGAAGGTCACGCCCTCGGTCGACGTGAGATCGTCGGGCGACAGCGGGTCCTTGGCGAAGGCGCGGGCCGCGGTCTCGCCCTGGCCGCGGTCGAGCGCGGTCACGTCGAGGTCGAACTGGACGGTGAAGCCCGTGTACATCGGCACCGCCTCGAGATCGATGGTCTCGGCGTAGGGCGCGACGAGCTTCGCATGGTGGAAGCCGTACGCCGGATCGCCGCACGTCTCGCAGTCCCACTGCCAGCGCGGCCCGACCAGGAGCGTCACGCCGTCCTCGCCGCGGATCTCGCCGTACAGGTCGAGCACCCAGATGTCGTCGAACAGGTCGTCCGGGTCGAGGCCGAGGTCGGCGCGCGCGTGCGCGCTCTGGTGCATGCCCCACGTCTGGCGCCCGGTGAAGTCGCGCACCGTCACGTCCATCTCGATCTTGGCGCTCGGCGAGAACCACGGCGGCCGTCCGCTGCCGAGAAGAGCGCCGTGCGCAGGGCGGCCCGGGAGAGCCGGCCCGCGCGGCGCGGCCAGGAGAGCATGCACTTCTTCCTCACGGTTCCTCCGTTGCGGCGGCTCCGGCGGAAGTGTGCTGGTGGACCGCCTACCCGGGAGGCGTGAGAAGGCTTCGAACGATGTTCGAAGGCGAGGGCGGATCGACGCCCCGCGCGCTCAGAACGCGAGCACGCCCTCGACGAAGCCGTAGTCGCCGCCGCGGCCGGCGAAGTTGGCGCCGATCACGCCCTGGCCCCAGGCGTGGGCGTAGAACGCGTTCATCGTGACGCAGCTCGTGAGCTTCACCGACAGCATCGTGTGCACCAGGTAGGCGAGCTCGTGCCGGCCGTTCGCCGGCACCCCGCCGTAGCCGAAGAAGTCGTTCTTGGTCGCGCCGCCGCCGAAGTAGGCGAGGTCGGCCGAGCTGTTGACGCGCAGCCAGTGCAGGTCGAGCCGCGCCGTCACCAGCGGGTGCGGCTCGACGATCCACTGCACGAACACGTCCTGGTTGTTCATCATGTTGTAGAAGGGGAACTGCGCGTAGAGCCACGCGGTCGGCAGCAGCTGGAAGAAGGTCTGGTGCAGGTCGTCGTCGGGGTCGGGGTCGCCCGAGCCGCTGTTGATGCCGACGCGCATCCACGGCTTCCCCCACGCGCCCGCGAGCTGGTAGCCGAGCTCGACGCCGTACGCCCAGGCGGAGTGGTCCTGGCTCTGCCAGTCGCCGAGCTGGCCGAAGCCGTACGCCATCGCGTCGGCGAGGCCCGGACCCAGCTCCGCGACGTGGATCGCGTTCGCGCCGATGGTGTGGATGGTCGCCGAGCGGCCGAGGTCGGCTTGACGCTCGGCGAGCGGCCGGTTGTCGAGGAAGACGACGTCGCGGTCGTCGTCGTAGACGAACCAGAACAGCCGCCCGACCGTGTTGCCGAGCCGTGGCGAGTCCGGGAGGTTGAACGACAGGCCGCCGAGCGTGACGTCGAGCTCGCGGTTCGCGTCGACCTCGTAGCCGCCGAAGGTCGGGCGGAAGCCGAAGCCGGTGACGTTGACCAGCTCCGACGCATAGCCGAGCTGCCCGCCGTCGAAGCTGCGCCCGACGTGCGTGTAGTCGAAGGGCCCGATGAGGCGCTGCGAGATGCGGTTCGCCTGGATCCACCTGAGGTTCGGCTGCTTCGCGGGCGCGTCGAAGCCGTCGCTGTAGAGCTGGCGCCCACCCTTGACGAACAGCCCCGGCACGCCGAAAAGGCGATTGGTCGAGGCCCACGCGTTGCGCAGGATGGCGCCGTTCTGCGTGCTGCGCATGGTGTTCGCGAAGTAGATGCCGCCGACGCCGACCGCGCGCGACGGCACGTTGCCGAGCGTCGTGTCCTGGAACTGGACGAAGAGCTCGTACGGCGCGCGCGTGACGCGCAGCCCGAGCTGTAGCTTGTTGCCGACGAAGTCGTAGCGGAAGCGCGGCGTCGGCGAGTCGGGCGGCGGCGCGAACCAGTCGACGAGCTCGACGCGCAGGCGGTCGTAGACCTCGAGCCTGACCTTGCTGCCCCAGGGGCCGTCGGTCTCGAGCCGGGGCGGCGCCGCCGCGGGCGGCGACGTGCCGTAGAGCTGCGCGCCGGCGACCGGCGCCAGCACGAGCAACGCCGCGCCGCAGGCCGAAAGCACGCGGACGACGGCCCGGATGCCGAACGCCGGCGCACGTCCGCTACAGGTTCCAGGTTGACAAACGGGCATGATTCGATCCTTTCGCTCGCGGCCGACGACCCGACGCAGCCGCTCTCAGCCCGACTGTGCGAGGGAGAGCGCGGGCGCGTCAACGGGCTCGGCCGCCGGCGCCTCGGGCAGCGTATCGGCCGCGGGCGGCGCGAGCGTCGCACGGGGCGTCGTACCGTCGCGCTGCGCGGCGCCCTCCAGGAAGCCGAGCAGCCGCTCGCGGGCCGGCACGTACCCGGGAAGGGCCTCGATCTCGCCGCGCACGCGCGGCCGCGGCAGCGGTACCGCGAGCACGTCGCCGATCGTCGCGGCGGGGCCGCTCGTCATCATCACGACGCGGTCCGCGAGCAGCAGCGCCTCGTCGACGTCGTGCGTCACCATGAGCACCGTCTTGCGGTCGCGCTCCCACAGCCGCAGCAGCTCGTCCTGCAGCTCGATGCGCGTCAGCGTGTCGAGCAGGCTGAAGGGCTCGTCGAGCAGCAGGACCTTGGGCTCGAGCGCCAGCGCGCGCGCGATGCCGACGCGCTGCCGCATCCCCGCCGAGAGCTCTCCCGGCCGGCGGTCCGCGACGTCGGCGAGGCCGACGCGCGCCAGGTGCCCGTCCGCGCGCGCGAGGCGCTCCGCGCGGCTCGCGCCGCCCGCGACCTGGTCGACGGCGAGCAGCACGTTGTCGCGCGCGGTGAGCCACGGCAGCAGCGCCGGCGACTGGAACACGACGCCGCGATCGAGGCCGGGGCCGACGACCTCCTTGCCGTCGAGGATCACGGCACCGTCGGTCGCGTCGAGCAGCCCCATGACGATCGACAGCACCGTCGACTTGCCGCAGCCCGAGTGGCCGATCAGGCAGACGAACTCGCCCTCCGCGACCTGGAGGTCGACGCCGTCGACGATCACGGCGGGCGCGCCGGCGGTCGGGTAGGCCTTGCCGAGCCGCGTGAGCTCGAGGAAGCGGCGCTTCATGCCGGCACCGCCTTCGGCCGCGCGCCGGCGAGCGACGAGCGCCTCTGCTGCACCAGGAAGTCGACCACGCGCCGGCGCGCCTCGTGGTAGGCGGGCTCGCGGTTCGCGACCCGGGACGAGCGCGGGTGCGGCATGTCGACCGGGATCGAGCGGCCCATGGTCGCGCCCGGCCCCGCGGTGAGCGGGAAGATGCGGCCCGCGAGCAGGATCGCCTCCTCGACGTCGTTGGTCACCATCACCACCGTCTTGCGCTCGCGCATCCACAGGCGGACGAGCTCCTGCTGCAGCGTCGCACGGGTCAGCGCGTCGAGCGCGCTGAACGGCTCGTCGAGCAGCAGCACCTTCGGGTCCATCGCGAGGCCGCGCGCGACCGCGACGCGCTGGCGCATGCCGCCCGACAGCTCGTGCGGCCGCTTGTGCATCGCGTCGCCGAGGTTGACGAGCCGCAGGAGGCGCTCGGTCTTCGCCTGGCGCTCGGCCGGGGCGAGCTCGAGCGAGACGCTCTCGACCGCGAGGTGCACGTTGTCGAACACGGTCATCCAGGCGAGCAGCGAGTAGCTCTGGAAGACGACGCCGCGGTCGGGCCCCGGGCCACGGATCGGCTCGCCGTCGAGCACGATCTCGCCCGCGTCGGGATCGATCAGGCCCGCGATCAGCGACACCAGCGTCGTCTTGCCCGAGCCCGACGGCCCGACGATCGCGACGAACTCGCCCTGCTCGACCTCGAGGTCGAGGTCGCGCAGCACGGGATGCTCGCCGTCCGCGGTGAAGTGGCTCTTGCGCACGCCGCGCAACGAGAGAAACGCCATGAGCTCTCCTCCGCTCGCTCAGCCGGCCTGGAAGCGCCGCTCGGCGAGGCCCATCAGGCGATCGAGCGCGAAGCCGATCAGCCCGATCGTCACGATCGACAGCAGGATGTGCGAGTAGACGAGGCTGTTGTACTCCTGCCAGAGGAAGCCGCCGATGCCCGGCGCGCCGGTCAGCATCTCCGACGCCACGATCACCAGCCACGCGATGCCGAGCGACAGCCGGAAGCCCGTGAAGACGTAGGGCAGCGTCGCCGGGACGACGATCTTGCGCAGCATGCGCGCCCGCGAGAGGCGCAGCACGCGGCCGACGGCGAGGTACTCCGGGTTGATGCTGCGCACGCCGACCGCCGTGTTGATCACCGTCGGCCACATCGCGCAGAGCGCGATGGTGAAGACCGCCGCAGGCTCGGAGCGCTGGAAGATGATCAGCCCGAGCGGCAGCCAGGCGAGCGGCGAGATCGGGCGCAGGATCTGGATCAGCGGGTCGAAGGCGCGCTGGAACGTGCGCGACAGGCCGAGCACGAAGCCGAGCGGCGTGCCGATCGCGATCGCGAGGAGGAAGCCCTTCGCGACCCGCACCAGCGACAGCACCGCGAAGCGGCCGATGCCCTGGTTCATCTCGCCGTCCTTGAAGAACGGCCGCAGCACGTAGTCCTTCGACTCCTCCCAGGTGCGGAGCGGCGACGGCAGGTCGGGCGCGATTGTACGGCTGAGCGCCGTCCACAAGAGCAGGCACGCCGCCACGCCGACGAACGGCAGCAGGAGCGCCGCGAGCCTCGACTCCTTCATCGTTGTCCTCCTCGGTGTCCGCGCGCGCGGCTCACGCGACGCTTCTCACGGCGAAGCCCTTCGCGTAGCGCTCGGGATCCGCGGGATCGAACTCGACGCCGTCGAACAGCGTCTCCTTCTTGACGTCCTCGGCCGGCGTCGCGAGCGAGATCTGCTTCGCCACCTCGCGGTAGAGGTCGGGACGGTGCACGCGCTCGACCGTCGCGCGGTAGTCGACGCCCTCGCCGATCATCCCCCAGCGCCGGAACTGCGACAGCCACCAGAGCCCGTGGGACTTCCACGGGAAGTTGGTGTCGCGGTCGTGGAAGGTCATGTAGAGCGGGTCGTCCTCGGTGCGGCCGTCGCCGTAGTCGTACTTGCCCTCGAGGCGCGCGAGGATCACCTCGGGCTGCGTGTTGATGTACTGCGGCTTCGCGACCACCTGCGCGACGTGCGGCCGGTTCTCCAGCCGGTCGATGTACCGGCTCGCCTCGACGAGCGCGCGGAGCAGCGCCTTGACCGTGCGCGGGTTCTCGTCGGCGAACTCCTCGGTCATCGCGAAGACCTTCTCCGGGTGGTCCCTCCAGATCTGCTGGCTCGTGATCGCGGTGAAGCCGATCCCATCCGCGATCGCGCGCGCGTTCCACGGCTCGCCGACGCAGAAGCCGTTCATCTTGCCGACCTTCATGTTGGCGACCATCTGCGGCGGCGGGATGGTGATCAGGGTGACGTCGCGGTCGGGGTGGATGCCGCCCGCGCCGAGCCAGTAGCGCATCCACATCGCGTGCGTCCCGGGCGGGAACGTCATCGCGAAGGTGAGGGGCTCGCCCTTCCTCTTCGCCTCCTCGGCGACGGGCTTCAGGTCCTGCGGCGTCTTGACGCCCCTCTCGAGGAGGCCCTTGTCGAGCGTGATCGCCTGCCCGTTGCGGTTCAGGCAGAACGGGATGACCATCGGCTTCTTCGGCGAGCCGAGCAGCCCGAGAGTCGAGGCGTACGGCATCCCGTAGAGCATGTGCGTCGCCTGGTTCTCGCCGAGCGTCAGGCGATCGCGGATCACCGCCCAGGACGCCTCCTTCGAGACCGTCGACTCGATGCCGTGCTTCTTAAACAGCCCGAGCTCGTGCGCCATGACGATCGACGCGCAGTCGGTGAGCGCGATGATGCCGATGCGTACCTTCGGCGTCTCCGGTCCCTCGTCGGCCCAGGCGCCGCCGACCCAGCCGCGCGGCATCCCGGCGAGCAAGGCGCCGGCGGCGCTCGCGGACGTCGCGAGGAATCTCCGTCGAGAGAGCCCGGCGCGCGCGGATGCGCTGCGCGAGGTCGGGTCCGTCGTGTCCTTCCGAGCCATTGCGTCATCTCCCTGCGGCTCGTGCCGCGAAAGCTGAGACGTCGTTGTCTCGGTTCGCCCGCGCGCGCGGTGCGCGGGCTCCGGAGCGGACCCGTCGTTGGGTCGAGGCAGCGCTCCGGCGTGCTCGCCGCGATCGCCGCCCCGCCGGAGCGGTACCAAGGTCCATGCCAGGCGGGCGCCGCGAAAAACCCGCGCCGATCCACGCTGCACCGCGCCCGGTGACGGGCGCGTGCCGCCGCCTTGGGCGGTGTCTGCCTCGTCCGCGGGCAGCGCGCCACCGCGCGGCTCAGCTCCCGCAGCGAGCGAGCTCGTCGAACGAGACCCGCGCGGCATGGATCGGGAAGCCCGCGAGGTACGCCGACGGGTCGTGCGGATCGAACACGCGCCCGTCGAGGAAGCGGTCGGGGCCCATGGCGATCGGCTGGGTCGCGGCGTCGAGCAGCCAGGGGCCGTCGTGCTCGCCCTCGCGCTTCATGTCGGCGAGCGGGGCGGGCACGCCGAGCTCGTCCGCCGCCTCGCGGTAGACGTCCGGCCGGTACACCGCGTCGACCAGCGCGGCGACGTCGAGCGGCCGCTCGATCTGTCCCCAGCGCAGCATCTGGCTCACGAACCACACCGCGTGCGAGCGCCAGGGGAAGGTCGCCGCGAAGCGGTAGAAGACGCTCGAGCCGGTCGCCATGAGCGCGTCGGCGTCGGGCGTGCGCGCGCCGCCGCGCAGCGCGCGCACGATCGCCTCGACCGGCGCGTCGACGTAGCTCTCGGCGGCGAGCAGGTGCACCGTCTCGAGACGGTTCTCGGGACGGTCGATCCAGCGCGCGGCGTCGATCAGCGCGCGGATCAGCGCACGGTGCGTCGCAGGGTGGCGCTCCGCCCACCCGCGCGTCACGCCGAGCACCTTCTCCGGCGAGTTGTTCCAGATCTCGTACGAGGTCGCGACCGTGCGCCCGAGCCCGAGGTACACCGCGTACTCGTTCCACGGCTCGCCGACGCAGTAGCCGTCGATGCTGCCCTCCTCGAGCTTCTCGGCCATCAGGCTCGGCGGCACGATGCGCATCTCGACGTCGCGCTCCGGGTCGACGCCGCCGGTCGCGAGCCAGTAGCGCAGCTCGTAGTTGTGCGCCGAGAACGGGAACACGACGGCGAACACGAGCGGCCGCCGGCCTGCGCGCCGGTCCTCCTCGATCACCTGCGCGAGCGCGGCGGCCGACACCGGGCGACGCGCCACCGCGGCGGGATCGACCTCGCGCATGCGACGGTAGAGGTCGGCCGACACCGTGATCGCGTTGCCGTTCAGATCGAGCGACAGGGCGGTGAGCATCGGCACCGCGCGCGCGCCGACCCCGAGCGTCGAGGCGAGCGGCATCGGCGCCAGCATCTGCGCCGCGTCGAGCACTCCCGCGGCGAGGTTGTCGCGGACGTTGGCCCACGACACCTCGCGCGACAGCGTCACCTCGAGACCGTGCCGGCGGAAGAAGCCGCGCTCCTTCGCGATGACCAGCGGGGCGGCGTCGATCAGCGGAACGAATCCGAGCCGCAGCTTCCTCTTCTCGAGCCCCTCGCCGGCGGCGGCCCACGCGGCGGAGCGGATCGTGGCACCCTGCAGCAGCATCGCCCTACCCGTTTCCTCAGATGAGCTTCGCGAGCTCGATCACGTTGCGCGCGACCTCGATCAGTCGCTGGTTGCGGCTCATCGCCATGTGGCGCAGCGCGCGGTACGCGTCGTCCTCGCTGCACCCGCGGCGCTCCATGAGGATGCCCTTCGCGCGCTCGATCAGCTTGCGCTCGGCGAGCGAGCTGCGCGCCTCGGCGAGCTCCGTCTTGAGCGCCTGGAACTCGCGGAAGCGCGCGATCGCGACCTCGAGCACCGGTCGCACGCGCTCGGCGCTCGCGCCCTTGACGACGTACGACGCGACGCCCGCGTGCACCGCGGCGCGGATCGACTCGCCGTCGCTCTCGTCGACGAACATGACGATCGGCCTCGGCTGCTCCTCGAAGATGCGGCGCGAGTCCTCGAGCATGTCGCGTTCGGGCGCATCCATGTCGATGATGACGACGTCCGGCTCGAGCTCGCGCACGGAGCGCAGCAGGTCGAAGTGCTCCGCGGACGGCGTCACGACCACGTAGCCCTCGCGCTCGAGCGCCTCGCGCAGCGCGTGCGAGCGGTCGATCGTGCGGTCGACGATCAGAACGCGCAGCCGACCCGGCTCCGGCTCGCGCACGCCCGCCCCGTCCCGCGTACGTGATCTCTGCGATAGCTGAGCCAAGCGATGAGCGCGGCGAAGACGACCTCGCCCGCCGCGCGCCCGCCCGGCGCAAGGGGTGTGCCACGGTGCGGCGCTCCGTGCGCCGCACGGATGCTCGATCGAGGCGCCGCCACCCGCGGAGCGCCGCTCAAACGGCGGGCAGGCGTGCCCACGAGCGGGGCACGGCGAACGTCGGCTGGCGTTGGTAGCTTCCAGGCGCTACCATCGAGTCGTGCGCGCGGTCGGGTTGAAGGTCCTGAAGAACAAGCTCAGCGAGTACGTCCGGCTCGCGGCAAGCGGCGAGACCGTGCTGGTCACCGACCGCGACAAGGTCGTCGCGGAGCTCGTGGCGCCGCGTCCGGGACGAGCGGAGGAGGTCGCGGACGCGCAGCTCGCCGACGCCGTCCGGAGCGGCTGGCTGACCCCACCGGCCGTGGTCTCGCCCGAGCCGCCGCCGCGGGCACCGGTCGCCAAGCTCCGCGCGCTCCTCGACGAGCTGGCTGGAGATCGTTCCGAGCGGTGATCTATCTCGACACGTCGGTCGCCCTCGCCCACCTGCTGGCGGAGGACAGATTTCCCGATGCAGCGCTGTGGCGCGAGAGCCTCGTCGCAAGCCGCCTCCTCGAGTACGAGTGCTGGACGCGGCTTCACGCCCGCAAGCTCGGCTCTTCGCATGGCGATCGCCTGCGCGAGCTGCTGGCACGCGTGGCGTTCCTCGAGCTGACGCCGATCGTTCTGGCGCGGGCTACCGAGCCCTTTCCGGTCGCCGTGCGGACGCTGGACGCGCTTCATCTGTCCTCGCTGCTGTTTCTTCGAGAGCGAGGAGTCGGGCTCGCGCTGGCGACCTACGACGAGCGCTTGCGAGGAGCGGCGCGGCGGCTCGGCGTGGAGATCGCTTCCCTCTGAGACGCCGGGCCTGCCGCCGGCGCTCGCTCAGGCGAGCGTGCGCGCGAGCGCCTGCTCGAGCGCCGCGACGTCGAGCCGCGCGGCGCGGTAGCCGACGTGGCGGTCGGGCCGCAGCACATACAGGCACGTGCCGCTCGCGCCGTAGGCCGACGCGTACTCGCCCGCGGCGTCGCGCAGGATCGGGAAGCGCTCGAGCTCGACGACGCGCGCATCCGGCGCCGCGACGCCCCACGTCGCGACCTCGTCGCCGAAGCGCTCCTGCACGCGACCTTCGAGGCTCGCCGCGCGCGCGAAGTCGTCCGCCGTCGCGTGCGCGCCGAAGTAGAGCAGCAGCACGTGCCCCGGCGCGCGCACCAGGTCCGCCACGCGCGTCGGCGCCGCCACCCATGCGCGCGCGAGGCCGCCCGCGTCGGGCGCGCGGTCGCCGGGGCGCGGGCCGCGCGCCGCTGCACCGGCGGCGCCGGGCGCGTCGTCCTGCGAGACCCAGCGGCTGTCGCGGTAGCCGATCAGGAGCTGCGAGTCCTCGAGCCACTGGTCGAACCGGATCTCGCCCTTCTCGAGCGACGCGTCCATGCGGCGCGTCGTGCGGGCGACGACGTCGAGCCCGACCGGACGCCGCTCGGCGTCGTAGCTCTCGAGCAGGTCCGCGGCAGCGCGCCCCTTCGCCGCGAGCGCGAGCTTCCAGGCGAGGTTGTGCGCGTCCTGGAGGCCGGTGTTCATCCCCTGCCCGCCGATCGGCGGGTGGATGTGCGCCGCGTCGCCGACCAGGAACCCGCGCTCCTGCGCGTAGCGCGACACGATGCGGTGGCTGATGCGGTAGTACGACGACCAGCGCAGGTCGGACACCTTCGTCCCCGCGGGCAGGATCGGTGCGGCGATCTCGGCCAGCGCCTCGAGCGTCGGCGGGCGGCTCAGGTCCGCGGCGTCGTCCTGCAGCTCGGGCGGCGCGGCGCACGAGATGCGGTAGCGCTTGGGGTCGCCCGGGATGGGGATGCAGATCAGGATGTTGCGCAGCTCGCCGTTCTCGAGCTGCGTGAAGCGCTGGCCGAAGGCGTGCGAACGGTCCCAGTCGAGGCGCACGTCGCCGAGCATGAAGGTCATCGCGTAGGCGTCGCCCTCGTACTGGATGCCGAGCGCGTGCCGCACGGTGCTGTGCGCGCCGTCGCAGCCGACGAGCCAGCGGCACGCGATCTCCCGCTCGCCGTCCGGCGTCGCGACGCGGGCCAGCACGCCGTCCGTGCGCGTCGCGAATCCCGTCAGCCGCGCGCCCTGGTGCACGCGGCCGCCGTGGCGCCCGAGCGCGGCGCGCAGGATCTCCTCGGTGTCGTACTGCGCCAGGTTCAGGAAGCCGTACGGCATCGCGGCCGCGTCGATCACCTCGCGCGTGACGGGTCCGTGGTCGACGGACGCCTCCATGCCCGCGAAGAAGGCACCGCGGCGCAGCGCCTCCTGCAGCACGCCGCACTGGTCCCACACCTCGAGCGTGCGCGGCGTCAAGCTGAGGGCCTTGCAGTAGTAGTCCGGGTGCGGCCGCTGATCGATCACCAGGTGCTCGACGCCGCGCTGCTGCAGCTCGAGCGCCGTCTGCAGCCCGACCGGCCCACCGCCCACGACGAGGACGTCCACCTCCGCTCGCATGCTCGACCTCCGATCGCCGAGAGCTACACCGCGGCGCGCCGGGCGAAAAGCGGCACGTCGCGCGGGTGCTTTGGCGGGGGCCGTGTCGCGACGTACAGTGACGACGTGGCGAGACGCTCGGGCAGCGCCGACCTCCCGCTCCACGGCGGGCGCGTGCCGCGCTGGCTCGCGGAGCGCATGAGCCGGCTCGGGCGCGTGATCGTCGAGGCGATCGTCCTCGAGTACGGACGCGACGAGCTGCTGCGCCGCCTCGCGCACCCCTTCTGGTTCCAGTCCTTCGGGGCCGTGATGGGCATGGACTGGCACTCGTCGGGCATCACGACCGCGGTGCTGGGGACGCTGAAGCGGGGCCTCGCGCCGGTCGAGCGCGAGCTCGGCGTGCACGTGTGCGGCGGCCGTGGCGCGCAGTCGCGGCGCACGCCGCACGAGCTGCTCGCGCTCGGCGAGCGGGTGGGGATCGACGGCGACGCGCTCGCGCGCACGAGCCGCCTCGTCGCCAAGGTCGACGGCGCCGCGCTGCAGGACGGCTTCGCGCTCTACCTGCACGGCTTCGTCGTCACCGACGACGGCCGCTGGGTCGTCGTGCAGCAGGGCATGAACCCCGACAGCCGGCTCGCACGCCGCTACCACTGGCTCTCCGAAGGGCTCGCGAGCTTCCTCGACGACCCGCACGCCGCGGTCGAGGGACGCAGCGCGGGCGTGATCGTCAACCTCGCCGACGCCCGCGCCGCCCGCT
>JBFMAS010000760.1:0-4599 GCA_040755575.1 Thermodesulfobacteriota bacterium | reverse complement strand
CGTCCTCGTCGAGCCCGAGCTCGCGCGGGTGCCGATCGCACGGGCCGGTGCAAGCCGCACGGGTTGACCGCGTGCCGGCCGCACGGTGTACAAGCGCCGGCGGAGGATCGCCCCGTATGCGCGCCCGCCGCCCAGCAATCGTCCTCGCCGTCGCGCTCGCGACGCTCGTCGGCCGCGCCCGCCCGGCGGCGGCCCAGCTCATCGACCCGGAGAAGGGCACGCTCGACGGCTCGCCGCTCGACGACCTGCCGCCGCCGGCTCGTCGCCGACTTCGGCATGCGGCCCGACTTCTCGCCCGACGGCAGCGCGCTCCTGTTCCTCGACCGCGCGCCGCTCGGCGACGTCTGGCGGATCGACGTCGCGAGCGGGGCCGTGCGTCCGCTGACGACGCACTTCGAGCACCGCGGCTTCACCCGCGCGCAGTACCAGCCGAACGGCGACGTGCTGCTCTGCGGTCCGACCTCGGGGCCGGCGCCGAGCGAGCAGCGCCCCGAGGCGGGGCGCTTCACCGGCGTGCTGTCCCTACTGCGCGCGGCGTATCCGCGACGTCCCGCGCAGCCGCTCGGCATCCCGTGCTGGGAGGGCGTGGTCGCGTCGCGCACGTCGATGCGGATCGCCTGGAACCGCTCGGACATCGACTACACCGTGCCCGACCTCGTCGACCGCGTCGTGTTCGGCATCTCCGAGATCTGGACCGGCGAGCTGCGCTTCCTGCGCGGCCAGCCCGTCGTGGTCGGCGTCGAGCGCGCCGTCGAGCGCACGGCCGTGTCGCCGATCGCGGTGCTCGAGGCGCAGGGCTTCCGCCCGCGCGGCGAGCGCGAGATGATCTTCACCGCCTATGCCCACCAGGGCGGCGAGGTGATGGGCGTCGACCTCGAGACCGGCGAGGTGCGCAACTACTCGAACAGCCCGCTCTACGAGGAGGCCGAGGGTGTGTCGCCCGACGGCCGCACGGTGCTGGTCGAGCGCGACCTCGAGAGCACCGCGATCCCCGGTCCGCTCGACGTCTGGGAGCTGTCGCTCGACGGGAGCGCGACCTTCCGCCGCCTGACCTACTTCAACCGCTACCGCGGCGGCTGGTACGCCTCGAACCCCACCTGGAGCCGCGACGGGCGCAGCTTCGCCTTCCAGCTCTCGATCGACGGCCCGACCGAGGGCGAGGGCGCGGGCCTGCTGCTCTTCGACCTCGACCGCTTCGACGCGGACGCCGCGCCCTGAGGCGCCCTCACGACGTGAGGGCGCGACTTCCGCCTTGTCCGGCATGAGCCCCGGAGCGCGCGCGCTCCGCCGCCGAGCCCGTCGCCCGCGCGCGCCCGCCCAGGCCGAACGCCTGCGAGAGCTGCTCGACGATCGCGTCGAGCTCCGCCTCGGCGCGCTCGGCGCGGGCGACGTCGTTCGCGCCGCGGGCGTCGTCGATCTCGTCCTGCAGCTCGCGCACGCGCGCCTGGTAGGCGCGCCGCGCCTGCGCGTCGACCCCCGGGCCGGCGTCGGCGAGGTCGAGGCCGCCCATCAGCTCGAGGCAGTGCACCTCGTGGTTCGGCCGCGCGAGCAGCCGTACGAGGTCGTCGATGCCCTTCGCGTGCCGGAGCTGCGCGCTGCGGCCGGCGAACTCGACGCTCCAGCCGTCGCCCGCGCGTCGCAGGACGCTCGCCGCCGCGGCGCGGGGCGCGCCGGTCGCGCTCCGCGCCGTCTCGGCCGACGCCTGCCTCGGCGGCTGCGACGCGTCGAGCAGCTCGCGCACGCGGCGCAGGGCCTCGCTCGAGGTGCGCGTCGGTCGCGGCGCCTCGACGCCGAACGCCTCGAGGTCCTCCTCGAACAGCGCCGCCAGGATGTCGACGTGGACTCCGGGCGGCACCGCGGCGAGCAGCGCGGTCGCGGCGTCGCGATCGCCCGCACGCAGCGCGAGCGCCGCGGCCGAGCGCAGCGTCAAGCTGAGCTCCGGCAGGTCGCCCGCGGCCGCGGTGCGATCGATCGCCGTGCGCCAGGCGGCGTGCGACGCGTGCCAGCCGTGCTCGAGCGCGGTGAGGACGGCCTCGAGCCGCAGCGACGCCTTCGCCCCCCACGGGTAGTCGAAGCCGTCGAGCAGACGGCGCGCGCGGTCGAGCGCCGTGCGCGCCTCGGCGAAGCGCGACCCGGCGACCAGGAGCTGCGCGCTCACGAGCCGTGCCCACACCTCGTTGATCCCGTCGGCCGCCTCCGCGGCGCGCCGCGCGGCGTCGTCCAGCACCGCGAGCGCGCGCTCGCGGTCGTCGCGCACGCCGCGCGCCCAGGCCTCGAACACCGTCAGCTCGCGCTCGAAGGGCGGCATGCCGACCTCCGCGGCGACCCCCCGCGCCGCCGCGAAGCAGCGCGCCGCGCCGGCGAGGTCGCGGTTGTTGCGGGCCGCGATGCCGAGCGTCCGCAGCGCGACCAGGCGCGCGATCGCGCCCGCGCTCGGATGGGCGAGCGCGCGGTCCGCGAGCGTGCGCGCCCGCTCGAGCTTCCCCGCGACGAGGTGCGCGTTGGCGGCGACGGCGTAGGCCTCCGGGCGGAACGGCTCGTCGCCGTCGGGCCAGCGCTCGAGCACGCGGTCCGACAGCGCGGCGACCTCCGGTGCGCGCCCCTGGTGGATCGCGGTCCACGCGGGCAGCAGGAGGTGGAAGGCACGCGTCGCGTCGCGGTCGGCGGCGATGCAGGCGTCGCCCGCCGCGATCAGGTTGCCGAGCTGCACGAGCGCCGTGTGGAAGACGTCGGGCGACCAGCGCTCGAGACCGCTCGTGATGATCCGGTCCGCGACCGCGACCATCGCCGCGACGAAGCGCTCGTTGATCGCGTCCCACTCGCCGCGCGCGACCGCCTTCTCGGCGGCGTAGTGGCGCAGCGAGTCGAGCAGGCGGTAGCGCGTCACGTCGAGCTGCTGCTCGGCCGTCAGCAGCGAGCGGTCGACGAGCCTCGACAGCATGTCGACGGTGTCGAGCGGGTCCGCGTCCGGCGGCGCCGCCACCGCGTGCGCGAGCGAGGCCTCGAACGGCCCGCTGAACACGCCGAGCGCGCGGAAGAACGTCTGCTCGCCGGCCTCGAGCAGCTCGTAGGACGCGTCGATCGCGGCGCGCAGGCTGCGATGCCGCGCGCGGCCGACGGGGCTCTCGCGCTTCAGCAGGTCGAACCGCCGGTCGAGCAGCGCGAGCAGCTCCACCGGCGTCAGCGAGCGCGCCCGCGCCGCCGCGAGCTCGAGGGCCAGCGGGACGCCGTCGAGCCGGCGGCAGAGCTCGGCGAGCGCGGCGCGCTGCTCCTCCGAGGTCTCCCAGCTCGCGCCCGCGGCGCGCGCGCGCTCCTCGAACAGCCGCGTCGCCGGCGCGTGCGCGAGCTCGCTCGGGTCCGCCGTCGCAGGGACCGCGAGCGGGCCGAGGACGAGCAGGTGCTCGCCGTCGACCCCGAGCGGCTCGCGGCTCGTGGCGAGCAGGTGCAGCGACGGCGCGTCCTCGATCACCCGCCGGGCGACGCGCGCCGCCGCGCCGAGCACGTGCTCGCAGTTGTCGAGCACGAGCAGCGTGCGCTCGTCGCCGACGCCGACGACCATCGCCTCGAGCGACGGCACGCCGAGCTGTCCCGCGATCTCGGCCTCGATGTCGTTGCGCGCCGCCACCTGTGCGAGCTCGCAGCGCCGGATGCCGCCGGGGAACGCGTCGGCGAGCTGCGCGCACGCCTCGGTCGCGAGCCGCGTCTTGCCGATGCCGCCCGGCCCGACGACGGTCACCATGGCGCGCGCCTGGACCAGCTCCGCGAGGCGGCCGCGCTCGTGGTCGCGGCCGATGAAGGTCGAGGTGCGGGCCATCGCGCGCATCATGCCCGACTTTGCCGCTCAGGTTGAGGGCCCCTTCCGGGGCCGGCACCCGCGGTCCGCGGCCGGCTCAGGGCGCTGTCTCGCCCTCGTCGGGCAGCGGCGGCGGCGTGCGCTGGAACTTGCGTCCGACGGCGTCCGCCGAGAGCGGCCGCTCCTGCAGCGCGAAGGTGGTCATGGTGCCGATCGCGACCGGACGACCCGGCGGGAAGCGCGAGCCCAGCACGAGCTTCGAATCCTCCGGCACGTCGAGCCACGGGATGAACTTCTGCCCGACGAGCACGCCGTCGACGTAGAGCGTGATCACGCCCTCGTCCCAGGTGCCCGTCACGAAGTGCCAGTCTTCGGGCGCCCAGTCGGTGATGCGCAGCCCGACGCCGTCGGCGAAGCCCTGGTCGTCGACGGCCTCGAAGCGCAGGAAGCTCACGTTCTTGACGAGCCGCAGGCGGCCGTCGGCGACGTTGACGAAGGACGCGTCGTCCTGGCTGGTCCCGCCCCACGACGGGTTCAGCCAGAACGAGAACGTGCCGCGCGGCGGGAAGCCGTCCTCGAGCGGCACCTCGACGGCGCTCGCGGTGTCGTACGCCTCGCCCGCCTCGCTCTCGAAGACGACGGTCGATCCCGAGCGGCTGCCGCGCTCGGCGGCGCTCCGCGCGGGACGGGCGGCGGGGACCGGGCGCGCGAAGGTCGGGTCGTTCGACGCCTCGCGCTCGGGGATGACGCCGCCGCTGCCTGCCGTCGCGATGTGCGCGGTGCGCCCGGGCGCCGCGGCCGGCGCC